>CAYYVO010000305.1:0-2664 GCA_964475175.1 uncultured Dehalococcoidaceae bacterium
CATTATCACCCGTACCGCGGGGTAATCCCCGCCTTTATCTATAAAGCCCTCCACGACCAGCCATACACCGTCTACATGGGGCACAAACGCATCTTCGATTACGTGGAGGATACCGCCCGCACCTTCGCCAACATCGCCGATAACTTTATCCCCGGCGAGGTCTATAACATCGGCGGCAAGGAAGAGTGGGAGTGCGAGATAAAGCATGTGTCCGATATCATTCTGAAGTACCTCGGCAAGGACGATTCCCAGGTCACTTATAAAGAAGCCGAGCCGTTCACCACCCAGGTCAAGCACATGGACTATAGTAAATCCCGGCGAGACCTGAAACACGACCCTAAAGTGCCTCCCGAGGAAGGCATACCGAGAACCATAGAATGGATGAAATCTGTTTACGGTATCAGGTAGGGGAGCATCGATGTGAATGTCCTCTTCATCCACGAAGTTGACTGGCTGAAAAAGGTTGTCTTCGATATCCATAACCTGGCGGAATCGTTATCGCTGCGGGGGCACCGCGTCTACGCAATCGACTATGAGGATACCTGGAGTCGCAACAGTTTCTCCGACCTGGGAACTCTGAAAACCCGCGAAATTTCAGGAGTATCCCGCGCCTTTACGGATGCCCCGGTTACGCTAATACGACCGGGATTCATTAAGATTCCCGGGCTGAGTCGCCTTTCGGCGGCCTGTACCCACCGGCGGGAAATCGAGAGGACAATCAGGGAGAAAGAGATAGATGCCGTCGTCCTCTACAGCGCGGCCACCAACGGCCTGCAGGCACTGAACGCCGCCGCAAAGCATAATATCCCCGTCGTCTACCGGTCTATAGACATCCTCAACCAGCTGGTTCGGTTCCCGTTTTTACGGTGGCCAACCAGGCTGCTGGAAAACAGAGTGCATAACCGGGCCGATATGATACTGACGCTGACCCCCGGCCTGACGAAATACGTTATCGACTGCGGCGCCGACGCTAATAGAGTCCAACTCTTGCCGATGCCGGTGGATACCTCCATCTTTTATCCCTTCCCCGCGCCGGACGAGCTGCGTAAAAAATGGGGCATCGGCAGGGAGGACAAAGTTATCCTCTTCATGGGCACGCTGTTCGACTTCAGCGGCCTCGACCTCGTAATACCCCGTCTGCCGGAAATAATCGGGCATGTACCCGGGGCAAAACTGCTGATTCTCGGCGACGGTCCCCAGCGCAGGAAGTTGGAAGGCATAATTGCTGAAACAGGGGTGGGGAATAACGTTATCATTACCGGCTTTCAGCCGTACGATATCATGCCGCAGTACATTAACATGGCCGACGTTTGCATGAACTCGTTCCGGATAACCGGCGCCACCCGGGATATCTTCCCGGGGAAAATCGTGCAGTACCTGGCCTGCGCCAAAGCCGTCGTGGCCACGCCGCTGCCCGGCCTGGTGGCGGTGACCCCCGGCGAGGAGGAGGGGATAGCATACGCCGCAACGCCCGCGGAAATGGTGGAAAAGCTGGTCGCCGTCCTTAACGACGATAACTACCGGCGGCGCCTGGGGCAGAACGGCCTGGAGTATGTTAAAAAGCATCACAGCTGCGAGAGTATTGCCGCTCAGCTGGAAAACCGCCTGCAGGAAGCCATAGACAGGAAACACCTCCCGGCTGCCTGAAGGCATTGTCCGGCTGTCCGGTGTGTACTATAATTTTATCAATTCAGTCTGATGGAGTGAACCAATAATGAAGGTAATCGGAATAATCCCGGCCCGCATGGCTTCGTCGCGCTTTCCCGGCAAGCCGCTGGCGGAAATATGCGGGATTCCCATGATAGGGCACGTATATTTCAGGACTAAAATGAGCCGGAAGCTGGATGAAGTATACGTCGCCACCTGCGATAAGGAGATTGCGGACTATATCGAATCGGTCGGCGGCAGGGCTGTTATGACCGCCGATACTCACGAGCGCTGTACCGACCGTATTGCCGAGGCGGCGGAAAAGGTAATTGCCGCAACCGGCACCGAGGTTGATATCATCGTCAATATCCAGGGTGACGAGCCCATGATTTTCCCGGAGATGATAGACGAGGTCGTTCAACCCATGCTGGAAGATGGTTCGCTGGTAACCGCCAACCTCATGTCCGCCATCAAGACTCAAGAGGAGCACGAAGACCCGAACGTGGTCAAGGTGGTGGTGGATACTAATAACGACGCCCTGTATCTTTCCCGCGAGCCCATCCCCTCCCGGAAGAAGGCGCCCGGGCCGGTGAAGGCGTTAAAGCAGGTGGCCATCATCGCCTTCCGGCGGGACTTCCTGTTCACCTTCAATAAGCTGGAGCCGACGCCGCTGGAGATTACCGAGTCCGTAGATATGCTAAGGGCTGTCGAGCACGGCTACAAGGTCAGGATGGTCCCCACCGCTTACGAGACGTACGGCGTCGATACCCCGGAAAACCTGCGCTTCGTTGAAGAACGCATGCGGAAAGACCCGCTGGTGGGTAAATACTCCGCGAACGGGGGCGGATAGCACGTGAAAGAAGAAGAGATACGGCAGCGCTCGATGCTGAACCGCTACCTGGAACTCGTCGCCGAAGACGTTAAGACCATGTTCCGTGACCGCAGCCGTTTTATTCAGGTAGACTGCCCGGCCTGTCACGGTAAAGAATACCAGCCCCAATTCGAAAAGCTGGGATT
>CAYYVO010000306.1:0-2657 GCA_964475175.1 uncultured Dehalococcoidaceae bacterium
TGCTTCATCCTTACCTGCGTTGTCCTCTCTTAGAACTTAAGCCCGCCTTTTCGGGCTGCCTCCGCCAGGGCTTTAACCCGGCCGTGGTATTTGTAGCCGCCGCGGTCAAAGGCTACCTGTTTTATCTTTTTATCTTTGGCGCGCTTTGCCAGCAACTCGCCGACCATCTCCGCGCGACTGGTTTTATTCTTGCCTTTGGAATCATCTTTAATCTCGGCATCCAGCGTGGATGCGGCGACCAGTGTATGCCCCTTTACATCGTCGATAACCTGCGCATAGATATGGTTGAGGCTCCGAAAAACGCAAAGTCGCGGCCTGTCGCCGTTGCCTTCCACCTTACGCCTGACTCTGAGATGTCTCTTAATACGTGCTTCTCTGGTGTCGGTCTCTTTCATATTTGCTACCTGCCAACCACCTTTCCGGCCTTGCCCGGTTTAAGATGGACTGTTTCTCCGGCATACCTGATGCCTTTACCTTTATAGGAATCGGGCGGGCGGATAGCCCGGATTTCTGCGGCCATCTCGCCGACGTCTTCTTTATTGATTCCGCTGACTTTTATCCTGTTGTTGCCTTCCACCGACAGGGTTACGCCGGCCAGGGGAACTACCTCGACATTGTGTGAGAAACCCATGCGGAGTACCAGCTTGTCGCCGGACTTCTCGGCGCGGTAGCCTACTCCCACTATGTCCAGGTTCTTCTCGAATCCTTTGGAAACTCCCTCGACCATGTTTGCCAGGAGGCTTCGCGTTAGTCCGTGGAAAGCGCGGTGCCGCTTGCTCTCGCTGGGACGCTCTACCGTTAAAGTATCGCCGTCCAACTTAATGCGCATTTCGCTGGAAAGCGTGCGTGACAGCTCACCTTTGGGGCCTTTAACGGATACGTTGTCCCCCGAAATATTCACCGTCACTCCCGACGGTACCGGTATGGGCATTTTCCCTATTCTAGACATCTATCACTCCAGAAATGGTTTACCATACGTAACATAACAGCTCGCCGCCGGACCCCTGTCGCCAGGCCTGCTGCCCGGTTCTAATGCCGGCAGACGTAGAGACAATGGCGATTCCCAGGCCGCCGTACACGCGCGGGATTTCCTTTTTCTGCACGTATACTCTCAGTCCCGGCCGGCTGACGCGTTTGAGTCCGGAGATAGCCGGTTTATTATCATCAAAATACCTGAGCTGGACTTTTATGTCCCGGTGCGGCTTGCCCTTCACAACCTCATAATCTTTGATGAAGCCTTCCTCTTTGAGGATTCTGGCAATAGAGAGCTTCATCTTTGAAGCAGGCACAAGCACACTGTCATGCCGCACCATGAGGGCATTTCGTATTCGGGTCAACATATCAGCTATTGGGTCTGTGACTGTCATACTAATTATTTCCTTTTTTTCTTTACCAGCTGGACTTTCTTACTCCCGGTAGTTTGGCGTCCAGGGCCAGTTGCCGGAAGCATATCCGGCATATGCCGAATTTGCGCATATAGGCACGGGGTCGTCCGCAAAGCCGGCAGCGGTTATACCGCCGTACGGGATATTTTGCTTCACGACCGGCCTTAACTACTATCGACTTTTTAGCCATAGTTAATTTTCTCCATCCTTGGCGAAAGGCATCCCCAGCAACTCGAGCAGGTGCCTGCCGTCTTCGTCCTTATTCGCTGTTGTTATAATCGATATTTCCAAGCCGCGTACTTTATCAATCTTGTCATAATCAACTTCGGGGAAAAATATCTGTTCTTTTAGCCCCAGTGTATAGTTGCCGCGACCGTCGAAAGAGTCCGGGGAAACTCCCTGGAAATCCTGCATACGGGGTAGCACGGCATTTACCAGCTTATCGAAGAAGTCATACATGCGTTCTCCCCGCAACGTCGTCTTCAGTCCGATAGGCATGCCTTCCCTCAGGCGGAAATTGGCGATGGATTTCTTAGCGCGCGTGGTTAGCACGTGCTGCCCTGCGATGGCTGTCAGGTCCTGCTCCGCCGATTCCAGCGCCTTGGCATTGGCAATAGCTTCTCCCATACCGATATTAAGCACTATTTTAGAGAGGCGCGGTACCTGCATGATATTCTTGTATCCGCAGACCTCCATCATGCGGGACACGACCTCATTGCGGTATTTTTCTTTCAACCTTGACATTTAATCGATCACCTCATCGCAGGAACGGCAGAACCGCACCCTGCGTCCGTCTTCCAGCTTGCGGAAGCCGATGCGCGACGGTTTATTGCATTTATTACAGACCAGCATAACATTGGAGATATGAACGGGCGCTTCCAGGTCGATAATGCCGGCCTGCCTGGCGGCGCCCCTGGCCTTGGAGTGCTTTTTTATAAAGTTAATGCCTTCGACAATCACCTTATTTTTTTTAGGATGGGAAAAGCGCACTTTACCCTTTTTGCCTCTGTCCTTTCCCTTGATAATCAGTACGGTATCGTCTTTTTTTATTTTCATGGTAATTCTGCCCTTACAGGACCTCCGGCGCCAGAGAAATAATCTTGGTATAGTTCTTGTCCCGCAGCTCCCTGGCCACGGGGCCGAAAATGCGGGTGCCCTTGGGTTCGTTTCTATCCGTTAAAATAACCGCGGCGTTTTCATCGAACTTTATATATGAGCCGTCCGGGCGCCGGTAGGGGTGGGCGGTGCGGACGACTACCGCCCGTACAACGT
>CAYYVO010000307.1:0-2656 GCA_964475175.1 uncultured Dehalococcoidaceae bacterium
ATCGACAGAAGGTTAAGGCCGTCGGGGGGATGCAGGCGGGGGGACTTGCCGTTGAGCACCTGGTACTCGAAGCCGATGCCGGTATTGGTGGTAAGGAAAAAAAGCCCTCCGTCCCGGCATTTAGCATATGCTTCCCGGATAAATGAAGCGGGGTCGAATAACCTCTCGATAACCTCAAACGCGGTGAACACGTCGGCCTTTTCCTTAATCTCGCTCATATCATTGCGGATAATGACACCATCGGGCAGCAGGTCTTTCTCTCCGGCCAGCTCCGGATAAATGGAAATAATCAGTTTGAACTTGTCCGCCTCAGTCATGGCGCTGAGCAGGGCGGGATACTTGGAGCGATAATCTATGAATACTCCCGCTGCCGGCAGGTATTCGTCTGCTAATTGTAGCACCCACTGTGCCAGTGGGAACATCTGGTTGCGGTAACGCGCCTCCCTGGTCTTGGCGGCTATCTCGTTCCGCCAGAATATGACCGCCTTCGAGTTCTGGTAGAAATCATCCAGCATCTCCGCAGTCGGGCGGGGGGAGGCGAAAAGACTGCCGCAACGACCACACCGGTTGTACTGGAATCCCATTTTCATAAACGCTTTTTCATATCGTTTGCCCTTGCAGCCGGGGCAGGCTGTTTTCACCAGCTTTGATTTATCCGCAAAGATTCTCTCCAGTTCCTCCCTGACCAGCTCTTTGTATTGTTCGTACAGGGTATCGGGTCTTATCTCCACTTCCCTCAGGTCTTCTAAAAAGACGACTCGTCTCATTTGCCCGGCCCCCTTTGTCGTTCTATATGCTGCGCCCATTGCGCATCGGCGCGGTATATCTTCTGCACCAGTTCCATGACCTTATAGGCGTCCTGCGATGAGCCGACTACCACCGGCTTGTCCTTTAAAATACAGTCGACGAAGTCATCCACTTCCAGGTACCAGGAGCGGTCGTCTTCATAGAGGGTAAGAGTTTCATGGGGATTGGGTAGCGGATAGCCGTCGTTATCATAGAGGCACCTGGCTATCTTCAAGGTCTCCGGCGAGTACGTGCCCGTCGAAGACAGGATACCGTCGATGGTCAGGTAGCCTTTTTCAAGGTATATCTCCATCAGGAAGCGGTGCTGCCACTGCGTCGCCGAGGAATGCACCATGGCCACCTGTCCGGTGTTGTTTTTCATGATGATAAAGGCATTGTCCTCTACGGGGATGTCCCAGTAGGAGTGGGTCATGAAGCTGTGGATATCCGTAAAATCGGCGCAGAACATCAATAGAAGATCGAGCATGTGAATGCCCTGGTCGATTAATATCCCCCCACCCGATATTTCCGGCCGGACGCGCCAGTTCTTATCGTAGAGAGACCCGCCGGCCTTGCCGTAGATGCCCCGTATCCACATTATTTTCCCCAGCCGCCCACCCTCGATAATCGACTTTGCTTCCAGCACCGCTTGATGGTAGCGGTGGTTGAAGCCGAACTTCAGTTTCAGTCCCGGATTGGCGGCTTCGGCCTCCTGCATCAGGATAACGTCTTCGAGGTTTCTCCCCGGCGGTTTCTCGCAGAAGACATGGATGCCTCCGTTCAGGGCCTTGACGACTATTTCCGGGATGTACAGGTTAGGCGTGCAGACGAAAACGGCATCGAGCCCCTGCGCCAGCACATCGTTATAATCACTGAAAAATTTAACTTCCGGCAGACCGACCCCGTCGCCATTGGCGACATCGCACACCGCCCGCAGGTCTAATGCCGGGTGGGACTGTATTACTTCCGCCCGGATGCCACCCATTTTCCCCAGACCGATTATGCCGGTCTTAAGTCTCTTGTCCGTCATGTATATATACGTTCTCCGCCGGACCCGACTTCTCTTGGACTAAGTATAGCATACATGAAAAATCCGTGATAACCGGTGTTCGCTAACGGTCGTCCGTTGCTTTGCTGACCACGACTCTCATATGGGAGCTGAAACCGCTCTGTGATATCCATGCCTGCAGGCTGTCTTTCACCGGTTGCCCCGCCTTTTCCGCGAACGTCCTCCAGAAACGCCCGGGATTTACGCTCTCGTTACGGTACATGCCCTCGACGATATCCCAGTCCAGCTGGCCGGGCGTATCTACTCTATCAACGGTAAAACCGGTATCCTGGAGAAGTCGCGTCAGCGAGTCGGGATTGAAAAAGTTCAGGTGGTGAGGCGGGACAACACTGCGGGACTTTTCCCACAATACCTGGATATCAAAGCCCTCGCCGTTCAGGGTCGTCAGTAGCAAATGCCCGCCGGGACGCAGTAGCTTATTAACCTTTGCCAGCATATCGGAGGGGTTATACAGGTGCTCGAAAAGCTCGAACGAGGTCAGCAGGTCGAACCGCCCATCCCAGCCATCGACTTCTTCAATGCCAGAGCGTATGACCTCCAGGTCTTTTCCCCGGCAGATATCGGCCATCTCCTGAGACGGCTCGATGGCTACCAGAGTGGCGGACGGCCAGAACTTTTTCAGCTCTTCAAGGAAAAGCCCGAATCCGGCGCCGATATCCCCGATAACGCCTCCGGCGCTCTTTTGGAATTCGTCCCTGACAAACTCCGCCCGTGGCCGGAATATTTTCTTGCGGCGGGCTTCGGCTACCGGTTTAAAGAAATCGTTGACCCAGAACTCGGACGAAGGCGACCCCGTATAGT
>CAYYVO010000308.1:0-2649 GCA_964475175.1 uncultured Dehalococcoidaceae bacterium
CCTTATGACCGCTCAAAGGCCATAGCTGAGAAGGAAGTAAGGCGCGGAATCGAGAAGGGACTGGATGCAGTAATTCTGTATCCCACGGCGATTATCGGGCCTTATGACTATCAGCCTTCGTACTTCGGAGAGGCACTGCTTTCAATGGCGCAGCGGAAACTCCCGGCGCTGGTTACCGGCGGATTCGACTGGGTAGACGTGCGAGACGTGGTGGACGGGGCTATCCGCGCCGAGGAAGCGGCCCCCGCGGGGGAAAGTTACCTGCTTTCCGGCCACTGGATATCGATGCGGGATATTGCAGCGATGGTAGAGGAAATCACCGGCGTCGCGGCCGCCAGCCTGGTCTGCCCGCTCTGGCTGGCGCGTATCGGTGCTCCGTTTATCAAAGTCATAAGCAGTTTTAGCGGAAAACGTCCGCTATACACCAGCTTCTCGCTACGGGCGCTTGAAAGCAACCGGAATATCAGCCATGAAAAAGCTACCCGAGACCTCGGATACCTGCCCCGCCCGTTCCGCGACACTATCGGTGATACTCTACGGTGGTTTGCTGAAAACGGACAACTCGATTGTTTAAGCGCAGCAGAAAACAAGGCCCTCGCATGAAAGAACTTACGATTTTCAACAGCCTGATTATAAGCTGGTTTGTGCTGGCGGCGATGGTATTTATCGCGCTGTTTTTCATAGCGGCCCCGTACGGTCGCCATACCCGCAAGGGGTGGGGCTATTCGGTGGGTAATAAGTTGGGGTGGGTACTCATGGAGGCTCCGGCGCCGCTGGCTTTCGCTGTATGCTTTTTAATCGGCAGCAGTATCTCGATGGTAACGATAGTATTTCTTTTGCTATGGGAATCGCATTACCTGCACCGGGCGTTTATATATCCCTTCTCTTTACGAGGTGCCGCCAGGCGTATGCCGTTGAGCGTCGTAAGTTTCGGGTTTCTTTTCAATGTAATGAACGGCTATCTTAACGGCCGCTATATCTTTACCTTTTCCGGCGGCTACGGAACAGAATGGTTCGCCGACCCGCGGTTCATCTTCGGGGTTTTTCTATTCATCGTCGGTTTTGTTATCAACAGGCAATCGGACATGGTGTTACGGGAGCTGCGGAAACCGGGCGAGTCCGGTTATAAAATATCCGATAACCGGTTTTATCGGTGGGTCTCCAGCCCCAACTATCTGGGCGAGATAATCATTTGGGTCGGCTGGGCGATAGCCACGTGGTCACTGCCGGGACTGGTTTTCGCTTTCTGGACGGTGGCTAACCTGCTGCCGCGGGCGCGCGCCAATCATATCTGGTATAAAAAGACGTTTCCTGATTATCCTCCGGAGCGCAAGGCGTTGGTACCCGGTCTGTGGTAAGGCGTTATTAGGGCTTTCGGGATATGGCAGTAATCCAGTTCCTCTCGATATCCTCGTCGATTTCCACAGGGTCGAAGCCAGCTTCTTTGAGATTATGACGGTATTCCTCCGGCGTATAAACGCGACCGTTCGTTAGTTCCATCCAGTACTTGTTTCTTTCCTGAAAGAATTCATGGCTATATGCTTCATCTATAATCAGGAACATGCCGCCCGGTTTCAGGACACGTAACACTTCTTTAAAAGCACTCCGTAAATCATTCCAGTAGTAATCCGTTTCAAAGGCTGTAACTAAATCGAAGGTGTTTTGTGGATAAGGCATCGCCGACACATTGCCGTTTTTTATTTCAACAGTACCCTGTTTTACCAGGTCTTCGTTCGTTTTAAACGAGAAATCAACCATATCCTCAGAGAAATCGATGCCGCATATCCTGCTCGTAGGACTGAATGTGTTTATTAGTGTGATTGCGCCACCGCCGCCGCACCCGATATCGAGGATGGCCGAATTGTCTGCTATAGTAATGTGATTCAAACCGCGCTTCCAGAGTTCAAAGTGACAGATGTTCATCTCTCCGGCGACGATACGTCCCACATCGCCGGTAGGTCTGGCGCCCTGTTTTATCATCTCGTCAGTCCATTCCATAAACCACCTCTTCAGCGATACTCGGGATTAGGATGGTCGAAACGGCAGCCGGCATCCCATTCAGACCTCTGGTTGCCGTAGGCGGGTATTCCCCCGTTATCTTTAATCATCCGTGCCATATGCATCAAATTCCAGGCCATGAACGTGGCATTTCTGTTGGTAAAATCGTTCTCCGGCCCGCCGGAACCGGGGTCGAGGTAAGATGGACCCGGGCCGGCTTCACCTACCCACGCGGCATCGGCCTGCGGCGGAATAACATATCCCAGGTGCTGCAGCGAATAGAGGATATTCATAGCGCAGTGCTTGGCCCCATCCTCATTGCCTGTAATGATACAGCCGCCGGTGCGACCGTAGTAAACATACTGCCCTTTATCGTTAAGGTCTCCCGACGAGGAATAGAGTCGTTCGATGACCTGTGTGCAGATAGATGCTTTATCACCCAGCCAGATAGGGGTGCCGATGACCAGTATATTGGCCGCTTTCACTTTTTCATATATTGCGGGCCAGTCATCCTGTGTCCACCCGTAGACTGTCATATCCGGGTAAACGCCATGGGCGATAGTGAAATCTACCGGGCGGAGGACTTCTACTGTCACGCCATTCTGTTCCATAATCTGACGGGGGATGTTCATAAGCCCCTCGGTATGGGAA
>CAYYVO010000309.1:0-2025 GCA_964475175.1 uncultured Dehalococcoidaceae bacterium
ACAATGCACTGATTCAACTCGACGGCACCCCGGATAAATCACACCTCGGCGCTAACGCTATCCTGGGTACTTCTCTGGCGGTAGCCTATGCCGCCGCCAATATACTGGAAATGCCCCTCTACCGCTACCTGGGCGAGGTCAATCACTACACCCTGCCGGTGCCGATGATGAATATCCTCAACGGCGGCAAGCACGCCGCCAATTCTACCGACCTCCAGGAGTTCATGGTGATGCCGGCAGGGGCCGACTCTTTTGCCCAGGCTATGCAGATGGGCACCGAGGTCTACCATGCCCTGAAAAGAGTACTCAAAGACAAGGGACTGAATACCAATGTCGGTGATGAGGGCGGCTTTGCCCCTTCACTCCCCTCCAACCGGGAAGCGGTGGAAAACATCCTCACTGCCATAGAGTCCGCCGGTTATAAGCCCGGTAAGGACTGTTATATTGCCCTCGACCCGGCCGCCAGCGAGTTGTATATGGACGGTAAATATATCCTCGCCAGGGAAGGGAAAAAACTGACGTCCGCCGAAATGGTAGACTATTATGTCAAGTGGGCTGGCGAATACCCTATCATCAGTATCGAAGACGGTATGGCCGAGGACGATTGGGAAGGCTGGCAGCTTATCACGGAGAAGCTGGGCGATAAAATCCAGCTAGTCGGGGATGACCTTTATGTCACTAACGTTAACCGGCTCGGTCAGGGTATCAGCCAGAAGGCTTCCAACTCCATACTTATCAAGCTCAACCAGATAGGCACGCTAACGGAAACAATCGAGGCCATTAAGATGGCGCAGCAGGTCGGCTGGACGGCGGTTGTGAGCCACCGCTCCGGAGAAACCGAGGATACCACTATCGCCGACCTAGCCGTGGGACTGGGGACCGGCCAGATTAAGACCGGCGCCCCCTGCCGCTCGGAACGCACCGCCAAGTATAATCGACTCCTCCGCATCGAGGACGAGCTGGGAGAGAACGCTACTTACGCCGGCATGAAAGCATTCGAACACCTGAAAGGCAAAAGTGACTGAAATATTCCCCGGTATCCACTGGCTTAAAATGCCTATAGATATGGCGGACTCGACACTGTCTCATGTAAATGTCTATCTAATAAGCGGCAACAGCGGCTATCTCCTCGTCGATACCGGCTGGAACACCGAGTCGTCGTATACAGCCCTCAAAGAAGGCATGAAGGAAATCGGCGCCAATATCAAAGACATCTACCGGGTCCTGGTAACCCATATCCACCCGGACCACTTCGGCATGGCGGGGCGCATCAAGCAAATTTCCGGGGCTGATATAGCTATGCATGAGATTGAAAGGGGAGTTATCGACTCCAGATATATTTCCATGGACGAACTCCTGCAGCAGACGTTAGAGACACTCACCGCCAACGGCACCCCCCACGACGATATGGTCAACATGAGAGACGCCACGGTGGGCCTGGAGCACTTTGTCAACCCCAAGTACCCTGATACTCTCCTCCACGGCGGCGAGACCATCACCACCGGCGCGTTCACCTTTCGAGTCATCTGGACGCCGGGGCATTCGGCGGGACACGTCTGCCTGTACGAGCCGGACAGGAAAATCCTGCTCTCCGGCGACCATGTCCTCCCTACCATCACCCCCAATATCAGCGTCCACCCGCAGTCAGCTGGCAATCCCCTCGGCGACTATATAGAGTCGTTACACGAACTCAAACACCTGGATGTCGAACTGGTCCTGCCCGGCCATGATGAGCCTTTTACCGGTTTCGTGCCGCGCGTTGATGAGATTATCCGCCACCACGGCGAGAGAAACCGCGAGATACTTTCGACAATCGAAAGCGAGCCGAAAACAGCTTACGCAATAGCACAGGACGTGACCTGGGGTTCAAATGCCAGCTGGAAGATCCTGCCGTACTTTCACCAGCGCATGGCCATCTTCGAGACGCTGGCACACCTGGAGATGATGACCGCCGAAGGCAAGATAGAAAATAAGCAGGAAAACGGCATTATATATTACCGGAAAACCTGATATAATATATATATC
>CAYYVO010000309.1:2035-2647 GCA_964475175.1 uncultured Dehalococcoidaceae bacterium
GCATTACCACCACCGTTCCTGTTGAAGTCCTGATGGCCGCCGGCTATCAGTCGGTCGACCTCAACAATGTCCTCGTAAGCGACCCCGACCCCGGAAGGCTTATCACCATCGCCGAGAGGGCCGGTTTTCCTCTCAACTGCTGTAGCTGGATAAAAGGTATTTACGGCGTATGCCTGGAAACCGGCATCAATGATGTCCTCTGTGTCACCGGCGGAGATTGCTCCAATACCATCATGCTCATGGAGACGCTCAAACTCGCCGGACTGAACGCCGTGCCCTTCGCCTACCCGGATAAACCCGACCCGCAACTCATGAATAAAGCACTTGAAGAACTAGCGGCAGAACTGGGCACTAACTTAGAAGCAGCCGACAAGGTCGGGAAAGAGATTCAACCAGCGCGCGACCTCGCCCTGAAGCTTGATGAATTGACCTGGAAGCAGAACACCGTCAGCGGCTGGGAAAATAATCTGTGGCTCATCTCCACCTCCGACTTTAATGGAGATATTCAGAAATACCGGCATGAATTACAGGCTTTAATCGAGGAGTGTTCACAGCGCCAGCCCTATCCGCCCGGTAAGACCCGGCTGGGGTATATCGGGGTGCCCTCGGTTT
>CAYYVO010000310.1:0-2612 GCA_964475175.1 uncultured Dehalococcoidaceae bacterium
GGTGGCTTTTAGGTCCTTTAACCCGCATTATCTTACCGCTGCCGGTAATATGAAAACGGCTCTTGGCCCCTTTATGCGTTTTGAGTTTCGGCATTCTGTGTTTCCTTTTCTTCTGCTTTTACTTTGGGCTTGGAGGTGACCGGCGCCAGGATAATATCCATTCGCCTCCCCTCCATCACCGGCTGCCTTTCCAGTGAGGCGACTTCACTCAGTGACTCCGCCATCCGCTGTAGTATCTTCCAGCCCAGTTCGGGGTGCGTAATTTCACGTCCCCGGAACATTAATGTTACTTTTACCTTTGAGCCGTCTGCCAGCAGCTTCCTGGCTGTTCTGGCTTTGGCATCAAAATCATGTACCCCTATCTTGGGGCGCATACGAATTTCTCTGAGTAACGAGTCCTTCTGACTCTTTTTGGCCTGCTGCTCTTTCTTTTGTTGCTCGTATTTGTACTTCCCGTAGTCAAGGAGGCGACAGACGGGAGGTACTGACGTAGGCGCTACTTCGACAAGGTCAAGGTTGTGCTTTCTCGCCGTTTCCCGTGCCTGAGCCAGGGGCATAATACCAAGCTGCTCCCCCTTTTCACCTACCAGGCGAACTTCCTTTGACGTTATTCGCTCGTTGACACGAAGTTGTTTAATTATAGTCCTTTATACCCTCCTCGAACGCAGGTGTCCTACGAATAAAAACTATATCACATTTCCACAGGTGAAATCAACTCTCACGCCTGAAAATGTTTCAGCGTCTTTCCAATTAATGGTCATTGGCGTTTTACTATTACCTTTATATCTCATCTTCCTGTTGAAGAAAAGATATCCTCGTCTATCTTTGCTCTATTAGAACGGTTTATTGACGGGTAAAAGTTGAAAACGTTATAATAGTTTATAAGGTTAACTATTAATATAGTTAACTAAGTTTATGGAGGCGGACAGGATATGAAAATAGATATTCTGGATAGTGTCGTTAATGACTTGCTTTCTATCACGCCCCTGGTACGCCGCAACATCCAGAGGAAAATCGTCAGGACGGCGTTTGCGAAAATTGAGGAAGATATTACCCTGCCTCACCTTGAAGTTATCGTAACCCTCAAGGAAGAGGGTACCCGGCATATTGCCGAAATAGGGGAGAAGCTGCAGATACCCAAGCCCCAGATGACTCACCTGATAGATAGACTGGAGGATCTGGGTATCATAGCCCGCCACCCGGATACTACGGACCGGCGTATTATAAACATAGAACTTACCGATAAAGGTAAGCAGATAATAGATGAGCTGGACCGCATTATAAAGTGCAGCATGAGGGAAAAGTTATCCGGCCTTACGGATGAGGAATTACGGGATTTATCCCAGTCTCTGAGGAAACTCGGGGATATCCTTTCTAAACTATAGTCAATATTCACAGGAGCTACCATTGGAAACCACAGAAACACCTCTTTATCAAAGCGGGCTGCCTAAAAAGCAGGTAGTGGCGGCCATGGCCGGGACCATGCTGTCTATGTTCCTCGGCTCGATATCTATGACCATCACGTCCACGGCCATGCCGAGGATTGTAACCGACCTCGGCGGATTCAGCCAGTATACCTGGGTATTTACGTCCTATATTATTACCGAGACGCTGGCGCTGCCGCTGACCGGAAAGCTGACCGATATGTACGGTCGTAAATGGTTCTTCGTTATCGGGATGATAATCTTCGTCGTGGGTTCGTTTCTCTCCGGCATCAGCCAGACGATGACGCAGCTAATTATCTTTCGTGCCTTCCAGGGCATCGGCTTCGGCGTCATGTCCGCCTTAGGCTTTATCGTAGTAGCTGATATCTTTCCTCCGGAGGAGCGGGGTAAATACGGGGGACTGATGGCGGGTGTGTTCGGCATTTCGACCATCATCGGCCCGACTTTAGGCGGATATCTTACCGATGCCCTTTCCTTGCGGTGGTGCTTTTTCGCCCCGATACCCATCGGCATCATTATTATCATGCTGTTCATATTCATGTTTCCTCAGATTAAAACCGGACGCACCCGGCACAGGGTGGACTATCCCGGCGTCATAGCGATGAGTCTGGCCATAACATCATTGATACTGGCGCTGACCTGGGCCGGTATCGACTACGCCTGGAGCTCGCCGGTAATTATCGGCATGATAGCGTTCTCCGTGGTTATGTTCGTCGCCTTTTTCTGGATAGAAATCCGCGCCGAAGAGCCGATTATCCCCATCGACTTGTTCAGGAACAGGGTGATGGCGGTATCGGCAATCGTGAGTTTCCTCATGGGGGCTTCGTTTTTCCCGGTGGTCAACTTCGTGCCCCTCTTCTTCCAGGGGGTTTTAGGCTCCTCGGCTACCGCCAGCGGCGGCTTTTTAACCCCGATGATGCTGGGGGCTTCCTTCGGCAGCTTTGTCTCCGGGCAGGCGCTCTCAAGGGCGGGGGGACATTACCGTTTGCAGGCAACCATCGGCTTTGTGCTGACAATAATAGGATTTTTCCTGCTTTCCCGGATGACGACCGAGACCAGCTATGCGTCCGCTATATTTAACATAATATTAATAGGATTCGGTAACGGAATGGTTATGCCGGTTCACACTATCGCCGTTCAAAACACGGTACCGTACATGGTTATGGG
>CAYYVO010000311.1:0-2580 GCA_964475175.1 uncultured Dehalococcoidaceae bacterium
CGCAGGCTCGCCTCTTTCAGGTTGTCCAGGTAATGCTCGGCAGCGGTCATCTGCCCGTCCTGAGCTTGGCCAAAAAAATCCGGCGTGTCGCCGATGTCTCCGGACCCAGTATCAGCGGGTAACCGCAAAGGTTTAAAAAATCCAACCGCTGTTTCTGAACGATAGGACTGGACGGGGAAGCTACAAGTACCAGCTGTTCTTTAGGCGAGAGCGAAATGGCCTTTATCTTTTTGTTGCCGTAGTCCATATTAACGACAATCCCCAGGTCTACCTGACAGTTCAGGACATCCTCGGCCACCTCGAAAGAAGCGGAATTCCTGATAATCAACTTGACGTTAGGATAGAGCTTTTCGAATGCGGATGCCGCCGAAGTGACGCACGTGCTAAAAGTAGCCGAAACGCCCACGCGCAGGCTCGCCTCTTTCAGGTTGTCCAGGTAATGCTCGGCAGCGGTCATCTGCCGGTGAATCTCGCTTACGTAGTCGAACAAGACAGTACCGGCCTGGGTAAGGAATATCTTCTGTCGCTTTATGTCAAGCAACTTGAGTCCTACATTCCTCTCCAATGTCCTGATGTGGTAGGTAACAGTAGGCTGTGTCAGACACAATTTATCGGCAGCGGCGGTAATGCTCTCCTCGCTGGCTACGTAGTAAAAAACAATCAAACTGTGAAGGTCTAACTTTGATGGTGCCATATATTTTCTCTGTCCAACCCGGCATGATATTGTTACTGCTTATTAAAAAAGATAACGCCGGTTTTTACGCTATATACTTGAATTTTCTGAAGGCAGAGCGTTCTCTATAATATCATAGATAAATTTGTATTGCAATCTACCAGACCGACATGTAACAATGCAGAGAAGCCAATACACGGATATCTAGCACGGGTTGACTCTCTCAAGCCCGCCTTTATATCTATTTTAATCTTGCATTTTACAGCGTAAATAGCTATTATGTGTGAAAACCTACCATAAAATCATCCGTTAACTACAACAAAGGTCAAGGAGGTAAATAAACATGGCCAAAGATTTATCAAAGGCACTGGCCGATCTTAAGGAAGACGAGGCGCTGGCAATCGTCAAGGAAAAGTTGAATGCAGGCGCCGACCCCATGGGCATCCTTGATGAAGCCAGGCGTGGCATGGAAATCGTGGGGTCACGGTTCGCCAAAAGCGAGTACTTTATCCCCGACCTGGTATATTCCGGCGAAATCCTCAAGAAAGTCAACGATCTGGTCAAGCCGAAACTTGTTGAGGGTGCCGGAGAGAAAAAGGGCGGCAAAGTCATCATCGGCACGGTTGCCGGTGATATCCATGATATCGGCAAGGATATCGTTGTTTTTATGCTTGATGTCAATGGTTTCGACGTAATAGACCTCGGTGTCGATGTGCCCGTCCAGAAGTTCGTCGATACTATAAAAGAAAGCGGCGCCCCTATTGTCGGCTTGAGCGGATTCCTTACGCTGGCCTATGACGCCATGAAAAAGACCATCGAGGCTATCAAGGCAGCCGGCCTGAGAGACAATACGAAAATTATGATCGGCGGCGGACAGATAACCGACGAGATAATGAAGTACACCGGCGCCGATGCCTTCGGCAAAGATGCCGTGGTCGGCGTATCCCTGGCCAAGAAATGGGCAGGCATTAAATAACAATCCTCACCGGATCATATACAGGAGGTTATAAAAATGGAAAAACAATGGGAAGCAATGACACCTAATGAAAAGCAGGAAGACCTGATTAACAAATGGCTTTCACCCGAAGGCGTTGAGTATGTCAGTGCTGAAGCTGAAAAAGAATACAAGGCAAGAGTAACCAGGATTGTAGAGGCCGCCCAGATGAAGCAGCCGGACAGAGTGCCGGTTTTTCCCATGACCGGCTTTTTCGGGGCCTATTATGCCGGCTACACCCCCTATGATGTGATGTATGACTATGATAAGCTCATGAGTTCATTCTCAAAATACGTCCTGGAAATGCAGCCGGACGCACACGGCAGCGTTACCAACTCACCTCCGGGAAAAGCCCATGATATTCTCGATTATAAGCTTTACGCCTGGCCCGGTCACGGGGTTGCCAAGGAGCACAGCTACCAGTGCCTGGAGGGTGAATACATGCTGGAAAACGAATATGACGCCCTTATCGACGACCCCACTCTGTTCTTCCTCACGGCCTGGCTGCCGCGCATCATGGGCGCCCTGGACGGCCTCAAGATGCTATCCCCTTTTACTAATATGACGGAGATGTACGGCGGCTTTACCGGCGCCGCGCTGGTACCTTTCGGTCTGCCGCCGGTGCAGGCTGCCCTGAAAGCGCTGATGGAAGCAGGAGAAGAATCCCTGAAATGGATAGGCACCGTCGCCGGCTACGGAGGAGCGATGGCCGCAAATGGATACCCGGCATTCTTCGGCGGCGGCTGCAAAGTGCCCTTCGATACCATCGGCGATACGCTTCGGGGTACCCGGGGCGTTATGCTCGATATGTACCGTCAGCCTGCTAAACTCATCCGGGCGATGGAACAAGTCACCTCGATAATGGTCAAGATGGGCGTTGATAATGCGAAATTAAACGGAAATCCCATTGTCT
>CAYYVO010000312.1:0-2574 GCA_964475175.1 uncultured Dehalococcoidaceae bacterium
GACGTTGACGCCGCGCTGGATGGCTACAGCCCGACTGATGCCAGCAGGAAGCTGGAAGGATTTATCGACGGCCTGTCCAACTGGTATGTCCGGCGGAGCCGGCGGCGCTTCTGGAAGAGCGAAAATGATGCCGATAAGCTCTCTGCCTATAATACGCTATATCACTGCCTGGTAACGCTGACAAAGCTGATGGCACCCTTTACACCGTTCCTGGCCGAAGAGCTTTATCAGAACCTGGTGAGGTCAGTGTCTACAGATGCCCCGGAAAGCGTGCACCTGGCCGACTTCCCTGTAGCGGACGAGACTAAAATAGACAAGCAATTGGCCGATGATAACCGCCTGGCCATTAAGATATGCAGCCTGGGGCGGGCGGCACGCAGTAAAGCCGGTATCAAGGTGCGGCAGCCCCTTGAGGAAATATGGGTGGGGGTCACATCCGACCGGGAAAAGCGGGCGCTGGATAGAATATTTTCCCTGGTGCTGGAAGAGCTAAATATAAAAGAGCTGCACTATGATACCGTCGAAAAAGTAGCCGGTAAAGAAGACTCGGGGTATGCGGTGGTCAGTGAGACGACTAACAACGTGGCTATTACCTGCTATATAACCGCCGAGCTGGAAGCCGAGGGTATGGCGCGGGAGATAGTACACCGCATCCAGACGATGCGCCGTAACGCCGGTTATGAAATCGCCGACCATATTATCATGTATTATGAGGCGGATGCCTTTATCATACAGTCCCTATCGTCGTTTTCCGACTACGTAAGGCAGGAAACGCTGGCAGTCGACATTGAAGACAGCGTGCCGGAAGACGTCGACCTCAAGGATACCTTCAAGATAAGCGGCTACACCATGCTGCTGGGAGTAAAAAAGGTAAACTAGCTGCCGGGTCTGGGTGACTCGGTGGGGATTATCGTGGTGGTGCTTTCCGTACCGTTGCGCACGTATACGATTTCCAGCGGTTGACCTATCTCGGAATCGTAGAGTATCTGTGTCAAATCCTGGAGGTCATTAACTTCTTCGCCGCCCATGCCGGTAATGATGTCGCCGGCTTGAAGACCGGCCCGGGTGGTGGGTGAGTTTTCCATCGTACCACGGATAAGGACACCATGGTCGACACTAAGTTCGAAGTAGCTGGCTACTGCCGGGTCTACTGTCAGCAGGTTAATCATACCGAGGAACGGACGGAGGACATACCCCTGGTTGACGAGTTCTTGAATAACAGGCGTGGCTTCCTCGGTGCTGATGGCGAATCCGGTAGCTTCGGCACCGGTGGCGACAATCTTGGCGCTGGTAATACCAATTACTTCACCGGCCAGGTTCACCAGCGGGCCGCCACTGTTGCCGGGATTGATAACGGCACTGGTATCGATAAGGTTGTATAAAGCCTGCCCCTGGTCTACCTGCAGGGACACACCGAGCTGGCTGACGATTCCCACCGTAGCCCTGGTGCCCCGCCCCAGCGAATTACCGATGGCAACAACCCAGTCACCGACTCTTAGTTTGGAGGAGTCGCCAATACTAAGTGCTGATATATCATCGGCATCGATTTTCAGTATGGCCAGGTCGGTAAGAGGATCGGTATACACGGCATTATTCTCCACGGGGAAGGTCCTGCCGTCATCCAGGGTAACGGTGATAGAATTGGCGCCTTCTACCACGTGATTATTGGTAACGATTATCCCGTCTTCGTCCAGAATCCATCCGGAGCCGGAGCCCTGTTCCGTAGCCGGCCCGAAAATGCTGAAAACATCAACCTCGATGTTGATGGAAACCACCGATGGCTTGACCATTGCTACCACGTCGGCAATAGTTGGCAGCTCAGACGTTATATTGGCTGTAACCGGAGGTGTCCAGTCTTCATTAATCGGCTCGGTTGCTTGCGGTACTGTTGCGATGGGTGGTGATTCTTCGACTTCAGGAGACGTAATAGTGATACAGCCGGTACCTAGAGTTACGGCCAGCGACAGGACGAGAATTAAAACTATGAATAAGGATTTACCATTTAACTTTTTCATTATTTTATATTATAACATACCCTTTTATCTAAACTGTACTACATAAATATTAAAATTTTGTTAAAAAAAATACCCCCTCCCCGTATGAGGGGGAGGGGGTTTCGAAGCTTGGCTTAGCGTACCTATCCCATATATTAAGAAGGTACCTGAGGCAGTGATTTCAATGCCTCCTTCACCATGTCTTCCGGATAGGCGTAATCAGTGAGTTTACCGGAGAGATAAGCCTCATAGGCAGCCATATCAACATGCCCGTGTCCGCTGTGGGCCAGCAGGATGGTCTTGGCCTCGCCGGACTCCTTACACTTCAGGGCTTCGTCAATGGTTACCCTGATGGCATGGTTGGTCTCCGGGGCGCTGATGATACCCTCGGTACGAGCAAACTGTACCCCGGCTTCAAAGGTACCCAGCTGGTGCTCCGCCCGGGCTTCAACCAGTCCGAGGTTGTAAAGGTGGCAGATGATGGGCGCCATGCCGTGATAGCGAAGACCTCCAGCGTGAACCGGTGGTGGTATAAATTCGTGGCCCAGGGTGTACATCTTCAGCAGGGGGGTAAGACCGG
>CAYYVO010000313.1:0-2568 GCA_964475175.1 uncultured Dehalococcoidaceae bacterium
GGGGTCGCCGGTGTGGTCATCAGCGAACCTGACCCAGATACTCGGCCAGAGAAAGTCGCAGAGAATCATGCTTTCTTTAGCATAGGTGCGGTCCTGGATTTTCTTGGCGGCCAGCGCCTTGCCTTCGCGGGTGGAATAATCGGAGGCGATTTCACCGCCCCAGAAATTCCTGCCCACATTTACGAAGTCGTTGTAAGAAAGGAAACCTTCGGGTTCTTTATTCAGCCAGTTAAGCCAGAGCCACAGGGAGTGACTCGTCTCGTGGAGCTGGTTGATGGGCCTCCGCGGCTCGGTGGCATAGAGAAGACCGTTGGTAAATATCAGCCGGGGGTCATAGTCCCTGGTCTCGTTAGCTTTGGAGATAATATGGGCGTGGAGCAATTCCTTCGCTCCTTTCCCCACTTGAAGGGCGGTTTTCATCGCGCCCTGCGCCAGCAAATCGCCGAAACCATCCCGGTATGCCAGCTTGTGTATCAGCGTTTCGATAAATTCGATGCTGCCGACCTTCGAAACGGGAATGCCGGTATCCGTGTCATTCAGGACACCTTCCTGATAGCAGGCGCCGAGCCATTCAATCAAAGGCTGCATTATCGTGGTGTCCAGTCCGTATTGGTCACAGAGCTGTATTGCCCGCACTGTTGCCTTGTCAGTATCGCCGCCGTATCTCTCGGCAGCCCCCCGGTAGACGTGCATTGCCTGGCAGAAGAATTTCCGGCGGCGGTCGCCGTCCATGTACGATTTTCTGAAGCAGCCGCTGGGGCATCCATAGCAGGAGCGGAGCCGGGCGAAACCATGCATCTCGTCAAGCCAGCCTTTCCAGGTATCTTTTCTTATATCGATTATCCGTTTTGAAAGCTCATCGAGCCTTTCGGGGTCGGCGGCTTGCGGTGGATTGTTGCCGGCGACGGCGACAGCCTTGAGGTTTTTCGAGCCCATAACGCTGCCGAGACCGCTGGCGCCGGAAGCTCCGTCATCGGTGAGCATCGTAGCGAAAGAGACGAGGTTTTCGGCAGCGGGGCCGATGGTGATAATGCTGGTATCCTTGCCCAGTTCGGCTTTAAGGGTGTCGCATACCTCGTAGGTAGTCTTACCCCATAGTGAAGAGGCGTCTCTAATTTCGGCGGTGCCGTCGTTGATATATAGATAGACCGGTTTGTTCGCTTTGCCCCGGACGACCAGACCGTCATAGCCGGCGTACTTGAGCCTTATTCCCCACCTCTCCCCCAGGTTGGCGTAGGAAAAAGCCTCCGGGTTCATTACAGGTGCTTTTCCGCATACCTGCCAGCGGCAGCCGCCGGATACCCTGTTGAATCCGGTGACGGGCCCGGTAGCGTAAATGAGGCAGTTATCCGGGTCGAAAGCGCCGGTCCCGGCGGGTACCATGTCCCAGTAAAGCTTGGCGCCCAGGCCTCTCCCGCCCAGGAAACGGTCGGTATAGTCAGCGCCGGGCAGTTTTTCTATGCTACCTTTGGATAAGTCTACTTTGAGTATTTCTCCGGCATATCCAAAATTGGTCACAGTCGACCTCCAGATACTACAGATTTAGTGATATTTGATCAATCCGACCTCTTGCCGGTCAGCGAGACCGCCATGCATACATAGGGTTTATCGATTCTCTTCGTAACAATAGGGCAGTGGTGCAGTCCCTTGGGGGCTACCAGCACCGTAGGCTTATCGAAGGTATGCTTCTCTTCCTGCCCCTGTTCGCCGATGGATATCTCCACTTCAGCCCCCAAATCGTCGAGGTTGTGGGGGTCTGAGCCGATGAAGAACACGGCTTCATCGTAATTGTGTACATGCGGTTTGGTGGAAAGACCGGTGATGCCGGTCTGGTAGGCGCAGGCGTAGATGATATTAAGATCGAAACCGCCGAGGACATCCGCCCCGGTGGAAAAAAGCGCTCCATTTGGCGTCTTGTGGAACGGTATGGTAACCAGATATTGTCCGTATTTTGTATCTGACATGTTTATTTCTCCCTTAGTACGCTAATACTTACTGGCTATTATTTAATCCTATTTCTCATGTCTTCCATCATTTTATTCACTCTTTTTCTGTGTTCATCGCCGCCGGGACCCGGTTCGGACGTGGGACTGTAAGAAATCTCTTTAACATTTTCCAGCATGGTGGGGATTTGCTGGAAGGGCACCGATATCAGGAACAGGCCGGGCGGGAAAATGTTCAGCGCCTGCATGCCGAGACCCAGTCCGGTAATGAAGTAGTTCAACTGTCCGCTGACGACGGGATAAACGTAAATCCAGGAGCAGGCGACTACCGGCGTTGCCTTGCTGACGAAAGGTTCGCCCGTAGAGTAGTTGACCGACCTCAGTAGCGTCTGCGCCTGCTGTATATTGGCTGTGATGATTAAAACGTCAGGGTCGAAGGTGAGTTTATCAACCGGGGCAAAGGCCACATACTGCACCGAGTCCTTGGGCAACCTGGGCAGGTGCTGGTACATGGCGCGGCAGGAACTCGCCCCTTTGAAAAGCCCCTCTTCCCCGCCGAAAAGTCCGCTGACCAGTAGTGCTTCCGGGTCTTTCATGCCCAGTATCATCTGCTCCACGCCCACGC
>CAYYVO010000314.1:0-2550 GCA_964475175.1 uncultured Dehalococcoidaceae bacterium
GATTTGGCCTGGCTTTCAATAGACAATACCGTAGCGCCCTGCGTCTCGGTAGCGAAAGCATCAAAGCGGCTGATAAGCATCGGCCTCCAGAAATTCTGAATCAGGGAAAGAAAGATGAAGCCGACTATCGCCACGTAGTAGTACTGGAAGTACAGCAACGGTATAAGCGCCAGATAGATAACAAAGACGACCTTCCAGAGCAGGCGGCTTCCTCCCTCCTCTCCACCAGCGAGCTTTGACAGACGATGAGCATTACGGCTGGCGTAAGCGGAGACCAGGTAGATGACAACGTAGACGGCACCTATCAGAATAGCGCTGCGGCGTGCATCGCTCATAAAAACGAAAATGGGCAGCATCAGCGCCAGGCTTTTAACGATGGGCTGGAGGTAGTCTTCCACGGCTTTATACACTCCTTCGAAGCCCATAGACTCCGCCATGAGGCGGCGTAGATGCCTCATGCACAGCGAATCACGCAGGCATTGCCAGAGGTGGCGCAGTACCGTACGGATATCCGCCCCCTCCTCCGGCTGCCCTTCCAGTTCTCCAGGATAGCCAAGGAAATTTATCAATCCGGCCAGGTAAGGGACGATGGCGAAGAAGAAAACATAAGCGTAATCATTCGTCCATAAAACAAAGGCTGCAGCCAGGACCACCGATACCGCCGAGCCTATCTTGGCCCAGGAACGGGTGTAGCCATAGACCCGGGTCTTTTCATCGGTGCGATTCTGGATACGGAGCCAGGTAAATATCATGGCTTTGTGGGTGCCGGTGCGAAACGCCTCGCCGATGGCGAAGAAGAACATGGCGATGAACAGGTGCCAGTAGGCCTGGCTGAAGCCGAATACTGCAAAAGAGACAATATAAGCGCTGAAGGACAGAATCATGCTGCGGCGGCGACCGAATAAATCAGCGACGGCTCCGCTGGGTATTTCCATGAGGTTGATGGCAAGCTCCCGGAAGGCGATGAGGAAACCTATCTGGGTAAACGAAAGCCCCCTGTCCAGAAAGAACAGGATAATAAACGGCTCGAAATACCGCTGGTTCTTGAGGAATCCGTATAATGAGAAGCGCGCTAACATCCCTGTCCTTGAGGTATATTATAGCACTAAGTATTGTTTTACGAGAATGATATAGTAGCTGACTGAAAATCCGATAATCCGGCATGACCCGGCTATCCAGACCTCCACCCCACCCTGCCGGAAATATCTTCTCCCGCAGACAATGGCGTAATGATACGGGGCGGGCCCGGGTGGGAAAGAAAATCACCGGTGTAGCGGGGCGGAAAGAATACGTTAAATCCCCATTACAATAAAATCCCCCTCTCCTTTGGATATTCCATCGGGAGAGGGGGATATAAAGGGGGTAAAGCGTACACGATACCCCCGGAACTAAGCTGTAGCCCTGGCCCTTTCTTCCTGAGACATATCGGCCAGCTGCTTTACCTTCTTCACATCGAGCCCCAGCCCCTCGGCAACGCGACTCCCATATTCCGGGGCCGCCTTGTAGAATATAGCCGTCTGCCGCTGCTGGATACGCTTCTGGGCGTTGCACAGATGCGTGGTGATGTTGCCGACCAGGTGTTCCCTGTCCACATCGGTCATTACCCGGCGGTACAGTTCCCCGGCCTGGAAGAAATCGTCGTTGGGATGTATATAGGGCTGCCGCGCCGCCTTTCCGGAGACATCGAATGGAGGCTCGCCGGCATCCTCCCGCGGTTCCGGTCCGCCGAAGCTGTTGGGATAATAGTTAGGGCTGTCGCCGCCATTGTCGCCATACATCATAAAGGCATCACGCTGATAGTAATTTACCTTGGAGGCCTTGGGGCGGTTGATAGGCAAGAGATGATAGTTAGGCCCCAGGCGATGGATGTGGGTATCATGGTACGAGAAAAGCCTGCCTTGCAGGAGTTTATCCGGCGAAGCTGCAATGCCGGGTACCATGTTGGCGGGTGAAAATGCCGCCTGCTCAACCTCGGCAAAGTAGTTAACGGGATTACGGTCAAGTACCATGCGCCCGATAGGTACCGGAGGGAAGTCCGCATGGAACCATACCTTGGTAATATCAAACGGGTCGAAGCGGTATTCGTTAGCCTGCTGCGGCGTCATGAACTGCATTTCCAGTCGCCACGAGGGATATTCGCCACGTTCGATTGCCTCATAAAGGTCACGCGTGGCGTGGTCGGGATCGTTTCCCTTCATTTCCGTGGCTTCGTCGCGGGTCAGGTTCTGAATACCCTGCTCCGTCTTAAAGTGGTACTGAACCCAGTAATACTCGCCCTTTTCGTTGTACCATTTGAAGGTATGGCTGCTGTAACCATTCATATGGCGGAATGTCCGGGGCGTGCCTCGGTCGGAGAATAGGATTGTGACCTGGTGAATAGACTCCGGCGTAAGTGACAGGAAATCCCAGAACATGTCCGCGTTCTTCAGATTGGTACCGGGATGGCGCTTCTGCGTATGAATAAAATCGGGGAATTTCAGGGGGTCGCGAATGAAAAAGACGGGGGTATTGTTGCCGGTCATATCGTAATTGCCTTCTTCGGTGTAGAAC
>CAYYVO010000315.1:0-2528 GCA_964475175.1 uncultured Dehalococcoidaceae bacterium
ATGCTGGTAAAGACTGGAACCAGCACCGATTCCACCGCCACCAGTATGGCCTCCAGTGAGACGGTTACCGAGGCCAGCGTGGTGCCCTCGTCGATTATTTCCTCCATCATCCGGGGGTAGAGGGAGGTATCGTCCTGGCCGCGGGCGAGGTCGCGGATTCTCCTGCCTTCCGGGCCGAATTGCGACTGCACCGGGCCGGGGGGCAGCACCGCCACCTGCCCCAGCGTGTGCAGGCCGAAGGCGTGCAGCTTGCTTTTACTCCGGGCCGAGACCGGCAGCACGTCGCAGGAAAGACTCCTGAGAAAGCCGGCGACATGGCCGGTGACTACCTGCCGTCCGCCGGGAGAACAGCCGCGGGCGGCCAGATACGACAGGAATTTGTTACCGGCTATGCCGATCTGGGCCTCGAACGCCTCCGGGACGGTTCCCCGCACCGCGTTGATAATGGCTTCGTCATCCGGGTAAATAAGGTGAAGTCCGTCTACCCCCATATAAGCGCAGCCGAGGTCGGCGCCTTCCACCAGCGGGCTTACCCCTTCCAGCGCGTCCAGTATACCGTTAAAGACAGACCGGTAGCAGGGGATATCGGCGGGGATAAGCTCGGCCTGACCGTGCCGGGCCAGGGTCTGCTGTAAGGGCATATCTCTCTGCAGGCCGTCGAGTTCCGGGGAAAAGTCCAGCACCAGCTTCTGCGAAGCCGACGTATACGTTACAATAACCGGCTGGCCCTTAATGGAAGGGCTCCTCCGGACCTCGCACATCAACGGAAAATGCGGTATCACCATACAAAGTATCTTCATCACTCACCTCACCGGGAAAAGGGGGCAAGGATAATTATATAGAACATTTGTTCTTTTGTCAAGCCCCCCGGAGCATCTTTTTTACAGACGAACGGGCAGAAAACGCTTGACAATAAAGAGTAACGGGTATACTATCTGGATGCTATAAATCCACCTGATTGAGCATCCGGATAGATAGTGAAAGGAGGCGCCATGTCACCTCAAGCATCTATCACCGATACTCCTCCCGCTCCGGTAAAAGCAGACCTTGATTCGCTTAAAGTCGCCCTGGATGCCCAGATACCCGCCAAACGCCCCTCCCGGAATCTGCTCATAGCCACCTGGAATATCCGCTCGTTCGGGTCTTTGACAAGGAAATGGACGGCCGCGGGAAACGACAGTCCCAAGAGAGACCTGAGGGGACTCCGGGCTATCTGCGATATTATCTCCCGCTTTGATATAGTTGCCATCCAGGAGGTCGTCGGAAACCTGCGCGCCCTCCGGGATATGATGAGGTTCCTGGGCGACGACTGGGCATTCCTGATGACCGATATCACGCTCGGGGGAGCCGGCAACAACGAAAGGATGGCCTACGTCTTCGACTGCCGCCGGGTGAAACCTTCCGGCCTGGCCTGCGAGCTGGTCGTGCCTCCTGAATGGCTGGACGAAATCGACGAAAATGCATTGAATAAACAGTTCGCGCGTACTCCCTACGCCGTCAGTTTCAAAGCCGGGAATACCACCGTCGTGCTGGTTACCCTGCATGTTATCTACGGTGAAGCCAGCGAAAGGATTCCCGAGCTCCAGGGCATCGCCCGGTGGATGTCCGATTGGGCGAGAAGGACAAATAAGTGGCACCAGAACCTCATCGCACTCGGCGACTTTAATATAGACCGCAAGGGAGATAAACTCTGGCAGGCTTTCATGTCCACTGGCCTGACGGTTCCCCCCGACCTGCATAAGGTGCCACGCTCTATATTCGCCGAGAAAGGCAAGGCGGAACTGGGTAAATTCTATGACCAGATTGCCTGGTTCAAGAACACCAGGGGTGTTCCCAAACTGTCTATACCCTGTGTGAGTTCAGGTAGTTTTGATTTTCTTCCACATGTATATACGGATGTTTCACTGAGTAAAAAATCGATATCCTATCGGGTGTCCGACCACTGCCCGCTCTGGACAGAATTTTCTCTACGCTAGAATGCCCTGACAATACGTGAACTTCAACATCAACTCGACCTCCCGGGGAAGTAGTCATTTGCGGGAGCTTCTCTCTAACATTGATTTGAATCTGATAATCTCCTACAATTAAAAGAGAAATCAAGCCCGGAAATACGTTTCCCTGGAGGCAAGCGTTGAAAAAATTAATACTATTACTTACTCTTTTTGTTGTCGTTTTAATAGCAGGTTGTTCTGCTCCCTCTATTCAAGAAATACCTATCCCGTCCGTCCCCGAAATACCTCCTCCATCTGAAACACCCGCCCCGTCTCCATCGGAAACACCCGCCCCATCTCCACCGGAAATCACTCCACCACCCGTTGAAGTTGTAACGCCTGAATTAAAAAAGCGACTCGACCTTCTGGTGGAGAAGCTTGAGCAACAGCGCCAGACGTTCAACGTGCCCGGCATGGCCATTGCGGTGGTCAAGGACGATGAAGTAATCCTTGTCCAAGGCTTCGGGCTGGCCGATATCGAGGCGGAAATACCAGTGACGGTGGAGACTATCTTTGGGGCAGGTTCCACCTCCAAGG
>CAYYVO010000316.1:0-2521 GCA_964475175.1 uncultured Dehalococcoidaceae bacterium
GAGGTCGACGGCTATATCTACCAGCAGGGAATCGGCGACGGACTCAGTGACACGGTGCTTTTACAGATGACCGGTATTCACGCCAAGCTCGTTTGGCAGGTGGCCAGTCTCGGCTCCTATGCCAACGTCATGGTCGGTATGGCTATCGGAGCTATGGAGGCAGGGCTCTGCCATACCTGCATCTTGGTTCACGCCGCCAGTGCGGCCAGCCGGCGCGGCGGCGGTGTGGGTGGCCCCCCGGTGATGGATAATACCACGGGGGCATACGGCTGGTACGGCCCGGGGGCGACCGCCGCCTGCATGGCCCGGCGGTATATGCACAACTACGGGCTTACCCGCGAGCAACTGGGCTCGATATCTCTGACCCTCCGGGAATACGCCAACAAACGTCCGGAAGCCATCATGTATAACCGAAAGATTACAATGGATGATTACCTGAACGCCAGGTGGGTGGTGGAGCCGCTTTGTCTATATGACTTCTGCCTGGTCAACGATGGCGCTGTGGCCCTGATAATTACTTCGGCGGAGAGGGCCCGCGACTATAAAAAACCGCCGGTATATGTAATGGGCTACGGAATCGACCATTCCCTGAGGGAAACGGGAAACGTACCGGGGGCTATTCATCACTTCGACGGATTCGTCACGCAGAAGGCCGGCGAACAGGCCTTCGGGATGGCCGGAATTACTCTAAAGGACATAGACGTCGCCGAGATTTATGACGCCTTTACAATTTTCCTACTCTCACAGCTGGAATCTTACGGCATTTGCGGGAAAGGAGAGGCTGGCCCCTTTGTCGAGGCGGGTAATCTTAAGCTGGACGGTCAGTTCCCTTCCAATACTTCGGGCACCGGGCTTTCCTGGGGATACCTTATGGGCTTCACTCAGTTAACTGAGGGGATAAGGCAAATGCGGAACGAGGGTGGCGCATGCCAGGTAAAGGATGCGGAAATTTGCCTGGTGACAGGACTGGGCGGTATGGTGGATAACGGCAGCGCCGCCACCTGCTCTATATTGAGGAGATGATGATGCGGAAAATACAAAAACAATTGCCGGCTATAACGGAGTCGAACAGGCCTTTCTGGGAAGCGGCGAAAAGGCACGAGCTGGTTGCATACGGATGCTCGAACTGCGGGACTTTCTATTCTACCGTTACCGTCTGTAACGCATGTGATAGTCCCCGTATGGGCTGGCAGAAGGTCAGCGGCAAAGGGAACGTCTACACCTTCTGTATTTTCCACCAGACGTTTCACCCTGCCTGGAAGGACGATATCCCTTATAATGTCGCCTATGTAAAACTTGACGAAGGCCCGCTGTTGATAAGTAATATTATAGATTGTCCTAACGATGATATATATATCGGTATGCCTGTAGAAGTGGTTTTCGAAGATGTGACGGAAGAGGTAACTCTGCCGAAGTTCAGGCCGGTGAGGTAGTTCGATTGCGAGTGATAAAATGACTCTGGATGATTTCGAGCGTGATTTTAAAAAAGGTATAGGGGTAGAGATAGACCTGAGTTCTCACAGTTTCCTTACTGAAGCCAGCCGCGATAATATCAGGAACTTTACCGAGGCGGTAGGGGACAACAATCCCCTGTGGATAAACGAGGAGTATGCCCTGAAAAGTCGCTTCGGTACCATTACCGCCCCGCCGACATTCCTTTACAACGTGAACCACGGCAGTACCCCGGCGATAGCGGTGCCCGGGAAACCGCCCACCATGGATTTAGCCCTGTTATATGCCGGGGCCGAGCTTGAATTCTTCCGTCCCATCTGCCTGGGTGATAAGTTTATGGTAAAAGGTAAAGCGGTAGACATTAACAGAAAGCAGAGCAAGTCGTTGGGGCCGATGCTTTTCAGCACAGGTGAGGCCAGCTATTATAACCAGAAAGATGAATTGATAGGCACTATCAGGACCACCACCTGCCGTTTTAGTCCGCCTGAAAAGCAGGCCGTCCATATTGACCGGGAATCGAAGCCGGAGGTAGAGGCGAAATCACCGGATTTACTGGCTTTCGAGCGAAAGAGACGCGGCGCCGAAACGCTCTACTGGGAGGATGTGGAGGTGGGCATGGTGATGGAACCACCTCTTGAGAAAGGCCTGCTGACAATGATGGAAATAATCCGCTTTGGCCTCTTTGTCTCGCCGATGCCCCGCCGCATCGAACAACGGCGGCCGTTTGTGGAAATCGGATTTTCACGGGAAGAAATGCAGCAGCGCGCCGGACTGGAGAGCGCCTCTGACTACGGGCCGCAGCGGGTCTGCTGGCTGGGGCAGTTCGTGACCGACTGGATGGGTGATGACGGTACCCTTAAAAAGTTATCCTGCCGGATACGCCATCCCAGCATCATGGGTGATGTTAACTTTGTGAAGGGTAAAGTCAAAGATAAGTACATCAAAGACGGGGAGCACCTTGTCGATTGCGAAATCCGGGTGGAAAACCAGGCCGGACTGGTTACGGCCCCCGGTGAGGCAACAGTGGCTCTTCCTTCCAGGGAATGAAGGTCTTTTAATAACTATAGTC
>CAYYVO010000317.1:0-2476 GCA_964475175.1 uncultured Dehalococcoidaceae bacterium
CGCTGTCACGGTCAGTACACGCCCGCCGCTGGTGAGTACCTGGCCTTCCGGACTGACCCTGGTTCCGGCATGAAATATCACGATATCTTTATCGACATCATCCAGACCGGTAACGGGGAAGCCCGTTTTATAACTGCCGGGGTATCCGCCCGATGCCACAACAACGCCGACACAGGCATCATTACTCCATTCAAGGTTCATCGTATCCAGTTTATTCTCTACAACCGCCATCATAACGTCCACCAGGTCTGTCTTAAGGCGGGGGAGAACCACCTGTGATTCGGGGTCGCCGAGGCGGGCGTTGAACTCTATGACTTTAGGTACTCGATTGGTAATCATAAGACCGCCGTAAAGAACGCCTTTATAGGTCCTGTCTTCATCGGCAAGGGCAAGAACGGTTGGTTTCATGATAGTCCCCATGATAATATCCGAGAACGCCTGATTGAAAAACGGCGGTGGGCTATAGCTGCCCATGCCGCCGGTGTTGGGTCCCTGATTGCCGTCGTGTATCCGCTTGTAATCACAGGCGGGTACGGTGGGGACGACCACACGTCCATCGGTAAATACGAAGAAGCTCATCTCCCGGCCGTGGAGGTGCTCTTCGATAACCACGCGGTTTCCCGCTGCCCCGAATGACTTTGCCTGCATAATGCTGGCAAGGGCTTCTTCCGCTTTTTCAATCGACTCGGCAATAATTACCCCTTTGCCGGCGGCCAGCCCGTCGGCTTTGATAACGACGGGCGGTTCCTGGGTCTTAACGTATTCATTCGCCTTGGCGTAGTCGGAAAAGCTGACGCTCTTGGCGCAGGGTATACCATGTTTCTCCATGAGCTCCTTGGCAAAGACCTTGCTCGATTCTATTTCCACGGCGCCCTTAGTAGCGCCGAAGATGGCCATACGGTTGGAGTTAAAAAGGTCAGCTATACCAGCTGCCAGCGGAGCCTCCGGTCCGACCACGGTGAGGTCTATCCTGAGGTCCCTGGCTTTCTTAAGCAGCCCTTCTATATCGGTATCCTTTATATCCAGGTTCTGGGCGATGTCTGCCGTACCGGCGTTGCCAGGAGCGGCGTATAATTCATCAACTCTGGGGCTCTGGGCCACCTTCCAGGTTATGGCATGCTCCCTGGCTCCACCCCCAACAACTAATATTTTTATCGGCTTTGCCTCCTTTACTCATACTCCAATAAAATTTAATTTACCGCTTTCTTTGCCCACTTTTCAATTTGCTGTTTGTGTGTAATAAAATCAGATATTAAAGCATCAACACTGTTCTTAATGGTAACGGCTTCTCCCATATATCTTGCACCGAAATCAGTTTCCCAACCAGCAGGATCAATGGTGATTAGGAACTCCGTTAGCTTTTTTGCGGAAGCGTTAAGCTGGGCAATCAACTTCTCTTTGTCTTTATGATTATATTCTCGTACCAGTAAAGCGTTAACTTTACAAAAATCATCCCCTGGATCTATAAAGTAAAAAGGAAGTTCTCCTCTTCTCAACTGACGACATCCCTTTATTGTATGCAGGTTCCAGCCGACAAGATGTGCCGTGACATCTCTTGGTGACCAGCCATTCATTTTTTTAAGAAATAGAGCCTCCGGTAATAGGGCAATGCATCTATTAAATTCTTGAATACTGTGATTTAAATTATCGACCTGCTCTTTAATGGTAATTACTACTACTCCCACTCAATAGTGGATGGGGGTTTGGAGGTTATATCATAGACGACGCGGTTGATGCCTTCCACTTCGTTGACGATGCGGTTGGAAATCCGCGCCAGGAGGTCGTAGGGCAGGCGGGCCCAGTCGGCGGTCATGGCGTCGTCGCTGGTGACGGCGCGAATAGCGGCCAGGTATCCGTAAGTACGGAAGTCTCCCATAACGCCTACCGACCGTACATCGGTCAGCACACAAAAACTCTGCCACAGCTGGCGGTACAGCTTGGCTTTCTTAATCTCGTTCATCAGAATAAAGTCGGCGCTGCGCAGGATTTCAAGCTTCTCCCTGGTGACCTCGCCGATGCAGCGTATAGCCAGTCCGGGGCCGGGGAATGGCTGACGCCAGACCATCTCCTCAGGTAATCCCATCTCGGTGCCTACCAGCCTTACCTCGTCCTTAAAAAGATAACGTAAAGGTTCCAGCAGGTTGAGGGTCATCTTGGCGGGCAGACCGCCGACGTTGTGATGCGATTTTATCTTGGCCGAGGCAGTGCTGACTGAAGAAACGCTTTCGATGACATCGGGATAGAGCGTCCCCTGGGCCAGGAAGTCCACCTTGCCGATTTTCTCGGCTTCCTCTTCGAATACCCTGATGAACTCCTCGCCGATTATCTTACGCTTTTCCTCGGGGTCGATAACGCCCTTGAGTCTGTCCAGGAACCTATCGGTGGCATCTACATAGATGATGTTCATCCCGAGGTTATTCTTGAAGACTTCAAGAGTCCTGTCTGCTTCTTCACGGCGCAGCAGGCCGTTGTTGAC
>CAYYVO010000318.1:0-1197 GCA_964475175.1 uncultured Dehalococcoidaceae bacterium
CGCTATCGCCCTCCAGGCGGGCAGCCGGAATCCCTGCCCCAGGGCCGCAATGTCCTTGTGGTAGCCCCCCGTCTGGTCGAAGACGAGGATGGGCACGTTTGGAAGTCCAATCTCGTCGAGAATCAGGCGGTGCAGCCGGTTGTACTGCCCGAAGCGGCAGGGGCCGCTGGCGGCTGGCATGAAGAAGGCCGCCTTATCGGCTTCGAAGTCGGGAGCCATCGTCTTCTTGACGATATCCCCGGTGGTAATGATGCTGGGGTAGCACTCCTTGCCGGTGGTGTACTTGCGGCCTATCTCCAGGGTAAGTGCGTCCGATTCCGGCAAAGGTTCGGCATCGACACCACTTATTCTCATGGCGGCGGCGATAACGTAGCCGTGGTCAATCATATACGGCACGTAGACACGCCTGCTCCCGGTATGATTGGAAGAGATGCTGACGAGGGGGATATATTTACTGGTGCCATGCGTACTGGCATTGCGTATGGTATCAATAAAGGCCTCGCCGCGGGTGATGATGCCGGCATCGGCGGAATGCTCGTCGATTTCTATGGTAAGGAACGGCTTGCCCTCGGTCTCTTTACTGAAGAATTTCAGTAAATAAGAATCGGGGCCGCAAGCAAAATTGGTAACATAGAGCCCGAACAGTCGCGGGTCGCGGGCGATAATCCTGCCCGCGCATAATATCTTCTGACCTGCCTTCCAGTACATGTTGGGGTGTGCTTTAATTAGTTCTCCTGCCACCGATTTCAGAGGCAGGAAATCGATGGGTATTGCCAGGATATTAAGGTCGCGCAGCTTTTCCGGTACGTTAAGTGTTATGGCTTCATCGTAGGTGTTATAGGCGCGGCCAATGACTACGATGGCTTTCTCATCGGGCTTCAGGTTATCTAATATTTCCCGTCCTCTCCGCTGCTGCCAGTCGTTAAAGCTGTCGAAGGCCTTAAAGCCCTCCTCGATGGCTTTATCTATGGTTGCTTTCGAGGTTATTCCGGCGTCTCTGGCGGCTTTCCTCAGGACTTTTTTCAGCCAGGGGCGGCCGCGGTCGGGGTGAATGACAGGTCGTAATATTTTTGGCTGCTTGCCTGCGGGTGTGGCCAGAGTTTATTTAATTCGGGTTGAACTGAGCAGGAGGTAGGGCAAGCTCTGGGTCAGCGTGCAGTTCCATGACTTTGAAAAGTCATCGGACAGGTTTTCCAT
>CAYYVO010000318.1:1207-2473 GCA_964475175.1 uncultured Dehalococcoidaceae bacterium
CTCCTTTTCCAGAAGGTTGAGCATGTGCCCGTGCGCCAGCTTGATGGGCAGGCACGGCTCCTCGACTATATTTTCCACCCCCTGGCGGATGATGTGGCGGTTGGTGGGGTCGGAAAGTATCACTTTAAACCCGAGCTCGGTGAAAAAGCCCTTCCAGAGCGGGTAAAGCTCGTGGAAGAAAAGGACGCGCGGAATGCCCACGGTCTTGCCATTGGGATTATCCGGCTCATCCTTGGAGTAGGTATTGAGCAAGGCGCTGGCCCGCTCTTCGAAAAGTCGCGGTATTTTAGAGGACTTACGCTTCTCTTTCTGCTCGTTGCTGTCCCACAGACCGCAGCGCGAGCCGTAGAAGAGGGGATTCTCCCCTTCGAAGACGACCTTGTGGATTTCACATCGGTTGGAGCAGCGCTGGCACTCGAACGAGGATAGCTCATAGTTGCGTTCGGCCAGGTAGAAACCGCGGAAGCGCGTTTCATGCGGGCTGCTTTCCATTTCCTCCCTGGCCAGCATAGCCACGCCGATAGCCCCGAGGATATCGTGGTGGGGCGGAACGGTTACCTTTTTCCCTACAATGCTCTCGAAGGCGGCCTTTACGGCACGGTTGAAGGCGGTGCCGCCCTGGAAAAGAATATGGTCGCCGATTTTACGGTCTTCGACCACCTTGGTCAGGTAATTTTTCACAACGGAGTAGGCCAGCCCGGATACCAGGTCTTTCTTGGCGGCGCCTCGCTGCTTGCAGTAGTTCTGTTGCGACTCCATGAAGACGGTGCAGCGCTCGCCTAAGTCCAGAGGCTTTTTTGAGGACAGTCCCAGCCTGCCGAACTCTTCCTTGATGTTGATGCCCAGCTTCTCCGCCTGCTCCTCCAGAAACGAGCCGGTGCCGGCGGCGCAGACCTTGTTCATGGCGAAGTCGACAATCGTGCCGTTCTGGAGGCTGATGTACTTGGCGTCCTGTCCGCCGATTTCAAAAATGGTGTCCACTTCCGGATAGACGAAAGACGCCGCTTTGGCGTGGCTGGTAATCTCGTTGTGGATGACGTCGGCGCCAAAGAACTCGCCGGTCATATAGCGTCCCGACCCCGTTGAGCCGGCGCCCTCGATAATGACCCTGCCTTTGAGCTCCTCCCCGACCTCGTAGAGGCCTTTTTTCACGGCTTCGATAGGCTGGCTGGCCGTCATCAGGTAGCGCCTTGCCAGCACGTTATTATCTTTATCGATAACGACCACGTTAGTGCTGATGGAGCCGATATCCACGCCTACATAAGC
>CAYYVO010000319.1:0-2438 GCA_964475175.1 uncultured Dehalococcoidaceae bacterium
CCAAGATTCTGGTTGAAAATGATAATGCTGTCGGCATAAAACTGGTCGACGGCACGGAACACCGCGCTGATTGGATTATCTCCGCCGCCGACGGCCGTACGACTATTTTTAATATGCTCGATGGAAAATATGTCGATGACACGATAAAAAATCGATACAATAATCCAAAGCTCTTCTCTCCACTGGTACACATCGGTCTGGGCGTGGCGCGCCGCTTCGACGAAATTCCGCCTTCCATATCCGGCCTGTCCTTCCCGCTTGATACTCCCATCACCATTGCCGGCAAGGAACACCGGAGGCTGGGGGTTCTTACTTACAGCTTCGACCCCACCCTGGCGCCGCAAGGTAAAACCGTGTGTAAAGTCCAGTTCGATACTGACTATGATTACTGGGAGAAGCTGTATAAAGAGCCGGAACGCTATAAGGCGGAGAAAGAAAAAATCGCCGACCTCGTGGTGGGTATACTCGACAAACGCTTCCCCGGACTGGCGAAACAGGTGGAAATGCGCGATATAGCCACCCCCATGACCTGGGTACGTTATACCGGCAACTGGCGCGGCAGCTATGAGGGATGGATGTTTGGTTCTTTCAACGAAAATATGAGTAAGACCCTCCCCGGGCTGGATAACTTTTACATGGCGGGGCAGTGGGTCAACCCAGGCGGCGGTATGCCCACGGCGGCGATGTCGGGAAGTCATACGATACAGGTTATCTGTAAAAAAGATAAGAAGAAATTCGTTATCACCAAACCGTAATGCTGTCTCACGGGAACGGTATTGTAAAGCTCCCTGCGAGCCGGTAAAATATAGACATCCGTTATTATTTTGGGTTGGCTTTACAGTAATGAAGAGCGGCGTTTGTGCCATTATAACAGTGGTATTACTTGTTTTTTTACTGTTGGCAACTGCCTGCCCGTCCGAGCCGGAATCCTCACAAACACCTCCAGAGCAGGAACCTGCACCCTCACCGGCGCCCGGGCCGGGACCCGTACCGGAGGAAAAGCCTCCCCCATCGCTAACCCCGAACGATACCCCGCTATTCATCATCATGGAATAAACGCGGCTTGCGCCCACGTACCCGATTGTTGTTCAATATCTGCATGACCGGCATTACGATGTTCACCGGCAAGGGCGGGGTGGGAAAGACGACCTGCTCCGCCGCCACGGCGCTCCGCTACGCCTCTGGTGGATCGCCGACCCTGATAATCTCCACCGACGCTACGCCGTCCCTCTCGCACATCTTCGAGGTCTCATATCAGGAGAAACCGGCGGAAGTCCTGCCCATTCTTTACGTCAGTGAAATCGGCGAGATGGAAATCAGGCAGATGTGGGACGCCAGATTCGGCCGGGAAGTTTACGAGGTCTTTTCCGCCTTCGTCGATATCGACTACGAAAGCTTCGTGGAGTTCATGACCTCGGTGCTGCCGGGACTCGGCGAGGAGTTCATGGTAGACTACATCAAGGAACTGGGGCTGCAAGAGAAATATGAAAACATCGTCTGGGACACGGCGCCGCTGGGGCAGACGCTGGGTCTGCTGGAAACGCCGGCGCTACTGGGCAACCACCTGAGGATGGCGCCGCGTATCTATTCACGCCTCCGCCTCGGCAAGCGCAGCCGGGAGCCGGTGCTGGATATCCTCAAACGCTGGGAGGAGCTTTCGGCGAAAAACATGGACTTCCTGCGCAACGATGTGGACTTCACCATGGTCACCATACCCGAGGCACTGGCCGTGGAACAGCTGGAAGGTGTTTTCAAAGAACTCGGTAAATACCAACTCACTGTTAAGCGGATGATAATCAATAACGTGGTCAAAATCGAGGAGTCTTTATTCCTGCAGACAAAAGCCCGCCAGCAGCGGGCATACCTCAAGCATATTTATAACAATTATCCGGACCTTGAAATTACAGAACTGCCGATGTTCCCGCAGGAGGTAAAGGGAACTGAAAGACTGAGTGAAATAGCGAAAGTGCTGTTTGCAAATAATACTCGATAAAGAGGAGGCATTAGACTATGGCTGCAACGAAATACGGAAAATACGTGATAAAAAAACCCGTGGCAATAGGGGGATACGGACCGGAGTTTATTTACACCGGCGATAAAGAGTATGATTCTAATTTTACTATCATGTTCCTGCGTATCACGGAGCCCACGCTGATGGAGGAGTACGCGCATTTCCACGACTTCGATATGTACCTGTACTTCATGTCATTCGACGCGGACAATATGGGAGACCTGGGCGCCGACATCGATATCGGCCTGGGAGAGGAGCGGGAAATACATAATATCACCACCCCCACCAGCGTCTACATTCCCAAGGGGATGGTGCACTGTCCACTCCACTTTAAGAGGGTGAATAAGCATATATTACTCGTGCACTGCACGCTGGCCTCCAAATACGTCAAGGAAGAAGATAAAATCATCAAGAATAAATAATGCAC
>CAYYVO010000320.1:0-2438 GCA_964475175.1 uncultured Dehalococcoidaceae bacterium
GATATAGAGGATGGACTCGTCGGGGGAAAAGGCCAGCCCGTTGGGACGGTCGAAGTCCTCGGCCAGCAGGAACAACTCGCCGTCGGGCGCGATACGGAAAACACCCTGGTAAGGCAGCTCCTTCAAGTCGGTCTGGTTGCGCAGTCCATAAGGAGGGTCGGTGAAATAAATGCTCCCGTCCGACCTCACCACCACGTCGTTGGGGCTGTTGAGGCGCTTGCCTTGATAGCTGTCGGCAAGGACTCTAGTCGAACCGTCGATTTCTGTCAGGGTAACGCGGCGGCCGCTGTGCTCGCAGGAGATGAGTCGCTGTAAGTTATCCAGGGTCAGGCCGTTGGAATTGCCCGTATGGGTCTGGTAGGTGGTCACCTCCGGCCCTGTCTTCAGCAGACGCAGTTTGATGATGCGGTTCAGGGGGATATCGCTGAAAAGAAGGTAGTCCCCGCACCAGACGGGGCCTTCGGTAAAGCCGAATCCGGTGGCAACCTGCTCGATGATGGCATCTTCAGGCAGAATGTCCCGGACTGCATTATCTAAAACTTCAACATTTAACTTTTGTGATGTCAATGTGTTGTTCCTTTCTGTTTTACTTATTCTTGGTTGAAAAAACACGCCCTTCGACAAGCTCAGGATGAGCGTAACTATTAGCCGCTCATGGTGAGCCTGTCGAACCATATCGTTAGAACACAAATCACAATTTTGTTGCCTTTACAACCAGGATTCAATATCATCTTTCTTTCTCACCGACGCTGTTGCCCGATGGGCTATATCGGCAGGCGCATGAGGTTCCTGGCGTTATCCAAGTATATCTTCTTTCGGTCTTGGTCGGAAATGTCCATCTTTTCGATAGCGTTGATGGTCTGGCGGTAGTTGCGGTCGCCCTTCTCAACATCGCCGAGGGGAAAATCCACCCCGAAAATAACATGGTCGGGACCGAAAAAGTCGTGACCGCACATCAGCGCTGGGGTATTGCCGTAAATGGCGGTATCTGCATAGAACATCCTGAAGTACTCTACAATATCCTTCTTCATCTGCATCCTGCCTTCAAGAGGCCCTTCGATGCTGAATAACTGGGTGAACTGCCTTATCCTCTCGGCGTAGAATGGCACCATGCCGCCGAGGTGATGCGTAACTACCTTTAGTTTGGGGTACTTCTCCATAATGCCGCTGAAAACCAGCCGTGCCATGGCGGCGGTGGTATCGTACGGCCAGCCGAATAGACTGAACAGGTTGTACTTGGACTCTTTTTCGGTGAGGAAGTCAGGGTGCGTAACCTTCCTCATCGGGTGGATGACTATCGGCAGGTCGTACTCCACCATTTTTTCATACAGCGGCAGGAACTCTGGATTGTCGAGGGGTTTTTCGTCCACTGGCGTATGCAGATAAACGCCCTTGAAATTCAATTCCTTAATACAGCGGTCGGCCTCTTCCAGCGCGGCATCCATATTACTCATAGCGAGGGTGGCCAGGGCACCACAAAATCTATCACGGTGCTTGTTGACCAGCTCGGCCATTTCGTCGTCGGCCTGGCGGGCAAGATCGGCGGCTTTTTCCGGCCCGGTGAGGTGTTCCACAGGAATCCGCCCCAGAGTCAGAACCTGCCGGATAGGTTCGTATTTATCCATGATACGGAACCTCTCGTCGAGGTCGTAAAGGGGAGGGAAGGCCATTAGCTGGTTTTCCACCATCTCCGGGGGTATCTTGCGGATAGTCTCGGCGTATTTCGGCGGGACGATGTGGGCATAGGCATCTATTTTCAGTTCATACGGCTCTTTCATTTATTCTTACTCCTTTCGATTTATGCTACGTGAGTTATTTTTGCGCCCCGGCGCTCTATATTCTTGTTTACCTCGGAAAGGTCTATAGCATCTTTGCGGAGATTGGCGCCCTGGCTTTCCAGGGTCTTCCTCAGGGTAGGGATATCTACGTCACGGACCGGCACCCCCTGCTTTACGGCAAGGGCAGCCGCGGTACCGGCTGCCTGCCCCCAGTGTGTACAGGGCACCATGCCCCGGCAGGGACCGGGCTCATGTGCCATGTAGGTCATGGAGATTGTCTGTCCGGCAACGAGTAGTCCGTCGATATCTTTGGGAATCAGGCAGCGGTAGGGGACGCCGAAGACCGTCTGGAAATAGGAAATTTCACGGGTCTGGCGCCGATATTTTTCATCGCCCTGGCTGCCGTCCGTCGGATGCATTATCCACCCCTCGTCTTCAGTGACGGGGACATCCGGCCAGGTGAGAGTGATGAGTGAAATATCATCTTCAAAGGTGCGCCCTTCGTAGAGGTCTTTTCTCGTTAGAACATAGTCGCCGATAATGCGACGGGAGTCCTGAAGTCCAATACTCGGCGCGGTATCGATGAGGAAGGATGATTCAAAACCGGGGACGGTCTTGAGGAAGTTGACGAACTGGTAGACACGCCGTCTCCCTTCTAGC
>CAYYVO010000321.1:0-2430 GCA_964475175.1 uncultured Dehalococcoidaceae bacterium
CAGCCCTGCCCCCGCGGGACGACCACCTCCACCCCGTTCCTGTTGAGAAAGCCTATTATCTTTTTACCAAGTTCCGGGAAAACGAAGTCCGTCATGCAGCCGGTGAAATAGCCGACCGTATACTTCGTAGGTACACCATCCGGCGGTTTATTTATCTCCGGTACCGATTGCCGTAAAAATCTCGGTGCTATCTGCGGTATATGCCGTCCCTTACCGAGGGCTGAAAGAAAAAGAGAAAGGTGGCGGATGGTGCCCTCGGTTTTCGGCAGAAAAATACCCTGAAACCATGATACCAGCCGTACCACCCAGCCGAAAAGCCGGCGGCGGGGCAACAGCCAGCGGTAGATGATGTTATACGGGAAGGATACGCCCTTTTTACTTACCTTGTCAGCCCGGGCGGCGGCGACTATCGTTGGCACCTGAGTGCCCGCCGGGCAGTTCTGGGCGCATGTTCCGCAGAGCGTGCACCGGTTCAGCTGTTCGGCCATTTCATCGGTAATTTCGAGCTCGCCGTCCAGTAGCGCCCTGACAAGCATTATCTTGCCGCGCGCCACCGATGACTCTATCCGCTCTTCCTGAAAAACCGGACAGGAGGACATACAGAAGCCGCATTTGGTGCATTTATCGAGGTCGTCTTTGAACCGGTCAAGCTGCTCGAATCGGGCACTGGTTTTCATTCGTCTGATTCTTCCCAGATTTTCCCGGGATTGAGGATATGATTGGGGTCGAGGACATCTTTAATCTTCTTCATTATTTCTATCGCGGCCGGGTCCATGGCCTTCTTCAGAAAACGCTGCTTTTCCAGGCCTATGCCGTGCTCGCCCGAAAGCACGCCGCCGAGAGAAATGGCCGTTTCGATAATTTCATCGACGCAATCCAGGGCGCGTTGATAGTGGTCTTTGTCCCGACTGTCCGTAAGGACAACCGGATGAAAATTACCGTCGCCGACATGCCCGGCAAAGCTCAGAGGTACATCATGGCGCCGGGCGCTTTCCTGCCCGAGCTTGATGAATTCGGCAATCTTATCTCGCGGAACGCACACGTCCTCGTTGATGATGGTGTGGGCGCGGCTGGAAATATCGGAGAAGTGGGCGCTTCGCGCCTGCCAGTAACGGTCCGACTCCGCTTTGTCTGCGGCCACCCTGACCTCGCCGGCGGTACTTTGACAAATATTAACGACCTGCTCAGCCTCTGCATCTACGGTTTCCGGCAGTCCATCGACCTGTATGAGCAGGATTACCTCTGAAGTATCGAGAATTTCATCCGGCAGCAGTCCGCGGAACTTCTCGAACGTCCAGTTATCCACAAATTCCACTTTGGAGGGCAGGACGCCGCTGGCGATGATATCGGTTACGGTCTCGCCGGCGGTAGCCACGTCGTTGAAAACGGCAACGATAGTCTTATTTGTTGCCGGCGCCGGCATCAGCCTGAGCGTAATCTTACTGATGATACCGAGTGTACCCTCGGACCCGATAAAGAGCATCATCAGCTCGTACCCGGTGCGGTTTTTAGGAGTAAGACCGCCCAGTTTTACCATCTCGCCGTTAGCCAGCACGACTTCCAGCCCCAGCACGTATTGTTTGGCGACGCCGTACTTCAGACACGAAGGCCCTCCCGAGTTCTCAGCAACTACGCCTCCCATGGTGCAGCCGGAAAAGCTCTGGGGGTCGGGTGGGAAAAACAGTCCTTCCTTTGCCAGCGCTTTCTGAAAGTCCTCCAGGACAACGCCGGGCTCAACGGTAGCGTTGAGATTGGTCTTGTTTATCTCCAGGATCCGGTTCATTCGGGTAGTGCAAAGGACAATACCGCCTTTAATCGGTATCGAGCCACCGCTCACGTTAGTGCCCCCACCCCGCGCCGTGACCGGTATGCGGCTCTCGTTAGCCAGATTGAGAACCCGGGATATCTGAACAGCATCGGTTTGTAAAACGACCACTTCCGGCAGGTGCGACCACATGTTGGTGGCGTCATAAGAATATGCCACCATTTCCTCTTTTGAGGTCAGCACGTTCTCCTTACCCACTATACTTCTCAGGCGGTCGATTTGCTTTTTCGTAATCATAGATGTAGCACTTCCCTGCTATTACTTTACCGCGTTGCCGGAGCACGTTCAAGCCAGCAGATTTTTTTGCATCAGGTGTCTACAAACATACACAAACATATATGTAATAAAAGTTTAATATCAAGCCGTTGAAAACGTATAGACATACGTATCCGTGTTCGATACCCTGAGAATTAGGAGTACTTTCAAGGAGGTGTTATTATGAGGTGGTATATTGTAGTCGGAATTATACTTATTCTCCTGGTATCGATGGTCGGATGTACTCAGCAGGAGCAGCCGCAAACCCCGCAACCGAGTGGATATATAGACGTCCCTCCCGCCGAAGCCAAAGAGCTAATCGACGACAACCCGGATATCATCATCATCGA
>CAYYVO010000322.1:0-2398 GCA_964475175.1 uncultured Dehalococcoidaceae bacterium
AGCCAGGTGAGGGTGAGAATTCAGGATTAGCCCCCTCACTCTTTCTCTCTCCCACACCGGGGAGAGAGAATAATACGAGCGGGAATCCAGAAGGACTGAAAGGGTGATAGAATAATAACCGCAGGCGAATAATGACGGAACAGGTCTATTACGAAGACATAGAGGTCGACGGCGAGATACCGGCCTTGGTAAAATACCCCACCACCATGCAGCTGGTGAAATACGCCGGCGCCTCGGGCGACTATTACCAGATTCACTACGATAAAGACTTCGCCCAGTCTAACGGCCTGCCGGGGGTTATCGTCCACGGCTGGCTGACGCTCTCGTTCCTGGGGCAGATGCTTACCGACTGGCTCGGTGAAAAGGGCACGCTGGTAAAGCTCAACGGCAGCTACCGGGGGATGAACAACGTCCACGAGGATATTATCTGCAATGGTAAGGTCACTAAAAAGTATGTCGAGGATGGCAAATACTATGCCCGGGTGGAAATCTGGGCGGAAAATCCGCAGGGCGACCGTACAGTTACCGGCACGGCGATTGTAACGCTACCCTCACGCGGCTGAAAGCCGGGTCAACTATTCCGCGCAAGTATCAGGGGATGGGCCTCTCCCGGGGACAGGTCAGCATCCTGATAACCCGCCCCGATAGATGTTGTCTCGATAATCGTTAATCCAACCTCTTTCAGGAGCCTCTGATATTCGACCAGTCCGTAGTTGCTCCAGTACATCGTCACCCCGAAATAGTTTTCCGTGTACGGGGCGTCATCGCAGTAGCTGAAGGTAGCCAGCAGGTACCCGCCCGGCTTTAACCAGTCGCGGATACACTTATAATCTAGAGGGCAACGGGCATTGACAACGGCTTATCGCGGGACTATTATTGAATCCTGAAATAGGGATGAATATCTCCCGGTGTGGGTAAGTATTAGTAGCTGCTCAAATGAGCATTTGCGGAATTGCGTAACTACGTAATTATGAAAAAGTACGAGTTTATAGAACATACGGCGGATACGGGGCTGGTCGCTTACGGAAAGACCCTGGAAGAGGCCTTTGCCAATGAGGCCGCCGGCATGTTTTCGATAATTTCGGAAGCGGACGAAATTCGTGAGGTAGAATCGCGCCGCGTGGAGATAACCGGGGACAACATCGAAGGCCTGCTCTTCGAGTGGCTGAATTACCTGCTGTATCTGTTCGACGTTGAGTCGCTCTTGTTTAGTCGGTTTGAAATAACAGAGTTCGAGGATACCCGTCTCGTGGCCGTCTGTCACGGTGAAACTTACGACCCCTCCCGCCACCACCTGAAAACGGGGGTGAAATCGGCCACCTACCACATGATGGAAGTAGACAAAGAGAAAAGGCAGGTGCGGGTAATCTTCGACGTATAAAACGGTGGTGATGCAGGGATGGATTCTGGCTTTCGCCAGAATGACAGGAATATATTGACCGAGAGGTGAGGTTATGCCGAAGTGGAGCGGAAAGCTGGAAAAGGTTGACGAGTACCGCTGGCGTATACCCAAGAGCTATAAGCCGGGCATGCGCGTAGACGGCCTAATATATGCAGACGAACAGATGCTCCGGCAGATTATCGACGACCAGGCCCCGGAGCAGGTGGCCAACGTGGCTTATCTGCCCGGCATCGTAGGGTACTCGCTGGCCATGCCGGATATACACTGGGGCTACGGGTTCGCCATCGGCGGGGTGGCGGCGATGCGGGTCAGCGACGGCGTGGTCTCTCCGGGCGGGGTCGGTTTCGATATCAACTGCGGCGTCCGCATCATGCGCACCAACCTCGTGCAAGATGAAGTAAAACCTAAAATCAAAGAGCTTATCGACGCCCTTTTCTACGCTGTGCCTTCCGGCCTGGGCTCGAAAGGCAGGATAAAGCTGTATTCCAAAGAGATAGACGAGGTATTAAAAAAAGGCTCGAGGTGGGCGGTGGAAAAGGGGTACGGCCGGCCCGCGGACCTTGATACCACCGAGGAAGGCGGCGAAATGAAAGATGCCGACCCCCAGCGCGTCAGCAGCCGGGCAAAAGAGAGGGGCACTCCGCAGCTGGGCACTCTGGGCTCCGGCAACCATTTCCTCGAGGTTGGTGTCATTGACGAAATATACGAGCCGGAAGTCGCCAGCGTCATGGGCATCGACCGGGTGGGGCAGGTAATGCTTTACGTGCACTGCGGCTCGCGTGGACTGGGGCACCAGGTGGCCGACGACTATATCAAGGAGATGCTCCGGTCGATGCCGAAGTATGGAATCGAGGTGCCGGATAAACAGCTCGCCTGCGTGCCGGTCGGTTCCCCGGAAGGCAAGGCCTACCTTGCCGCGATGCGCTGCGCCGCCAATTACGCCTGGGCCAACCGCCAGTGCATCACCCACTGGGTGCGCGAGGCCTTCTGTAACGT
>CAYYVO010000323.1:0-2362 GCA_964475175.1 uncultured Dehalococcoidaceae bacterium
CCCTGATACCGCCATCAGGTGTATCGGTTGCGGGAAGACGTCTTTTGAGGAGCTACTTATACGTTCTGATGATGGGCTGCCCGCCCCATTTTACGATTCACTAGAAGAATACGAAGAAAACGGCGAGAGCGATGTGTCTGCAATTACTTAGAAAGATATTTGGAAACCCCGCTATCCCTGGACACGATATCGCTCCAAAAGACAAGCCAGATATTCCATTATTGACAATGCCATGGGATAACGCCCGGCTGGAGATAGCCAAGCTCGGGCTGAAACTTATGTACCCGGTAATGCTTGACACCTTTCAAGATTACTACTACACCACGGCCCCGGGCTGGGCGGATGTGTTCAATTATATTTATTGCGGCTGGAGTATGCCAGACTTCGTAGCTGCCCGCATGGACTGTGAAGACTTTGCTATTTTATTAAAGGCGTTAGTCTCAGCCTTATTTGGTCTTAACTTCTTCGGTATTTGCGGCGGGACCATACCCCAGGGCGGACACGCTTTTAACCTTTTCTGGACTGACGAAGGGCCGTTGCTCCTAGAGCCACAGACGGCCAATTTTTTTGAGATAGGCGAGCACGGGTACAAACCTGAATATATATTGATATAGGAGGGATTTAATAATGGAAAAGAAATGGTATCGAAGTAAGGTGGTATGGGAAGGTATCGGAGCTACGATTACTGGTATAGCTGGTGCAGTAATAGACGCATTCCAAACAGGGTGGTCGGCTGCTGCGCTTGTTACGGCAATACTTGGTGCCGCTATCGTTATCTCCCGTATCTGGTTTACCGATACCACGCTTACAAAGTAAAGGTTCAGTATTAACTTTGCCCTATATGTCTAGGGCAGGATAAGGAGACGGCCATGATAGATTTTATGAACTGGTTAGCGGCGGCTGGGGGAATTGGCGCGGTCTTTGCTGTGTTATTATTTTTTGTCTATCGTAACACCAACAAGCAGATGCGCGAGGATAGAAAGTATGCCGAAGATAGGCTAACCTCCATCATCGAAAATTACAATGAGGCCACGGCTAAGAATAATCAGGTAATGTCGGAATTGATAACTTACCTCAAAGCTCGTAACGGGAGTAAGTAACGGGGTCTATTATGCCGTCTGCGATAGAGAGCGCCCTCGCTAACAAAAGCGAGGGCGCTTTTTCTTTTTGTTCTATCCACACACCAACCGGAACGGTAAGGCGTTACGCCTTTCCACATGTAACGATTTTCCTAATATGGTAGCACCCACAGGCATAAGCCCGTCCACCACTATCGCCTTATCAGGGGTATAGGTCACCTTAATGTCCAGAGCTTCCAGGGCCTTAACCTTCAGCTCGTAATCGGCTTCATTGAGCGCCTGGGATAGCGCCTGCGCCGACGGGGCCAGGCCGTCGAGATTAGAATTAAATCGAACAAGAGACTCCTGCCGGGCCTTCAACTCCCTTAACTGTTTCTCGAGCTGCTGTATCCGGGCGTGTATTCTCTCGATAAGGGTCTCGAAGGAAGTCTCCGCAATCTTCCTTTTGGCGAACAGATCAGCGCACCGGGTTTCTTCATCCCGTGCCTTCTTGATATTGTTCCGTATCAGAAACGCCTCGGCTTCTACGACCGCCGGGTCTTCCTGCTGCTGGCGGCGGGCGCGGATATCCGAAATAAGCCTGTCGGGGTGGTCCAGTATCTCCAGCAGCCCGGACCAGACGGCGGTCTCTATCTTCGCGGCGGATATGCTGGGCTGGGGACACTTCTCATAATAGTTCGACTTAACGTTACAGATGCACCGATAGTAGAGCCATGGCTTATTGGCTTTCTTTTTTACGCTGCCGGTCATACTTCGGCCGCAGGTCCCACACCGCAGCCGGCCACCCGTGAACAGGTATTGGTGCTTACGGTTGACGGGTGATTTATGGCGGTTGATACTGAGGCGGTCCCGGGCGGCGTCGTAGGCTTCTTTAGAGACTATGGCCGGCGTCGCCCCGGGGACTTCTATCCACTCAGACATGTCACGCAGCTTCCTGACGCTCCTGGTGCGTCTGGTGGCCTTTGTGCGTTTCGGCTCTACACATTTGTAGCGAAAGGCGTAGGTAACACCGTTATAGGCGGGATGATTAAGCATCCGGTAGATTGTGTTCTCGCTCCATCTACCCCCGGCCGGGCCCGGTATCCTCTCCTGGTTTAGCTGGCGGACCGCTTCATATAATGTATAGCTGTCTTCGGCGAACCAGGAATAGATGCGCTTGATAATCTCGGCCTCGGTATCGTTGACCACCCGGCGGCCATCCACGACATCGTATCCGTAGAGCCGGGGGCCACCGGTGGAGAGCTTGCCCTGGCGGGCCTTCTCCCGCTTGCCGCGGATAGACC
>CAYYVO010000324.1:0-2327 GCA_964475175.1 uncultured Dehalococcoidaceae bacterium
ATATTGAAAGATGAATTCGTTGCAGCTATGAAAAAAATCTACGGAGACAGCTGGTGTTTAGAGCCGGCATAGTCGGCTGCGGCAGGATAGGCAGCGAGTTCGATGATGACCCCCTGCGAAAAACGGTCTCGACACACGCCGGGGCTTACACGGCCAACGGCGATATAGAACTGGCCGCCGCCGCCGACCTCGATGAGGAGAGGCTGCAAAAGTGCGGCCAGCGGTGGGGCCTTTCCGCGATTTACAGCGACTACCGGGAAATGCTCCGGGAGCAAGAACTCGATATTCTCAGTATCTGCACCTGGAACTCAACTCACCTGGATATCGTGAAAGAATCGGTGTCTGGTGGCGTGAAAGCCATTTTCTGTGAAAAACCCATTGCCGATTCCCTGAACCATGCCGATGAAATAATAAAGTTATGCGCGGAAAACGGCGTGGTACTGCAGATAGACCACCAGAGGAGGTTCGACGATACTCACCGCGAGGTCCGTGACTTTATTCACACCGGCAAACTTGGAGCAATCCAGCAGGTCACGTTCTACTATACCGCCGGCATCGCCAATACCGGCAGCCACGTGTTCGACCTGCTGCGTTTCTTTTTCGGCGATGTTGACTGGGTACAGGCGGTGTATAGTCAAAGCCCGTCCCCTAATCCTAACGACCCGAATATCGATGGCCTGATGAGATTTAAAAGCGGCGCTACGTGCGCGGTCCAGGCATGCAACGTACAGGAATATCTCATCCTCGAATTGAACTGTCTCGGGACGAATGGCAGGCTGAATATCACCAGCAGCGGCTATAGCGTCGAGTACTATGAGGTTAAAGAAAGCGAGCTGTTTTCCGGCTATAAAGAGCTGTTCCACACCACGCCACCGTTTCCCGGCGACAGGCCCCGGACATTCATGGCAAGCGCCGTCAGCCATCTGGTAAAATGTCTTAAAAATGGCAGCAAGCCCGTGAGTAGCGGTGAGGATGGCCGGGCAGCTTTAGAGCTAATCTGTGCCTTTCACGAATCAGCTGAGGCTGACGGGCAGAGGATAACCCTGCCCCTGAAAGACAGCCGCATAGAAATACAATCAAAATAAGGAGCGTTCATGACCGAGAAGCTTGCTTTATTTGGAGGGCGGAAGGTACGGGAAAAGCCTTTCCCTCCCCATCCCGTTATCGGTGAAGAAGAGAAAAAGGCGGTTATGGAAGTCCTCGAGAGCGGCCAACTCTCTACCTTTATAGCCCAGTCCGGCGAGAATTTCCTGGGCGGAAAGAGAATACGGCAGTTTGAGAAGGATTATACCGAGTATTATGGAGTCAAGTATGCCGTCACGTTTAACTCGGCTACCGCCGCCCTGCATGCCGCCGTGGCTGCCTGCGGGGTCAAGCCCGGCGAGGAGGTAATCGTCCCGCCCTATACCTTCACTTCAACCGCCACCTGTGTCCTTATGCATAACGCTATACCCGTATTCAGCGATATCAAGCCCGATATTTTCTGCCTTGACCCCGAAAAGCTGGAGCAGGTGATAACTCCCCGCAGCCGGGCGATTATCCCGGTACACCTGTTCGGCCATCCGGCGGACATGGATGAAATAATGGCTGTTGCGCGGAAACACGACCTCAAGGTTATCGAGGACTGCGCACAGTCACCCGGCGCCGTCTATAAAGGCAGGCAGGTGGGGACTATCGGCGATTGCGGAATTTTCTCCTTTACTGAAACGAAGAATATCATGACGGGTGAAGGGGGAATGCTCATTACTGATGACGAGAAAATCGCCGAAATCGCCCGCATGGTCAGAAATCACGGCGAAGTCGTACTGGAGGGGCAGACCAAGCGGACGTACAGATCGGATATCCTGGGCTGGAACTACCGCATGACTGAGATAGAGGCTGCCCTAGGCATCGTGCAATTCCGTAAAATGGATGAGCTCAACGGGGTAAGAATCGAACTTTCCGAGTATCTCAGCGAGCATCTGGCGGATATAGACGGTCTGACCCTGCCGGTAGTCTATCCCGATGTAAAGCATGTGTTCCACATCTACGCCATAAAATACGATGAAGCGCGTACCGGAATATCCCGTGATAATTTCGCAAAGGCAATGATCGCCGAGGGTATCCCAGTGGGAGTCGGCTATGTCAAACCCCTCTATTTGAATCCCATCTATCACGAGAGCAAGCCGTTTATCTATAACTATTTCGGACAGGGAATCAGCTACGAAAAAGGCATTTGCCCGGTGACGGAGAGACTGCACGAGAAGGAGGTTATACTCATCTCTGTCTGCCGCGCTCCGGCAACCCGGGAAGACCCTCGTCAATCGGCAACCCCCCCGGCGGCAATA
>CAYYVO010000325.1:0-2325 GCA_964475175.1 uncultured Dehalococcoidaceae bacterium
GTCGGGATAGTTCTGTACCAGGGCTTTTCTCATACGCTGGTAAGACGGCTGCGGCAGGATGCCACGCCTCAGGGAGAGGTAGTTGGCGATATCCATCCCTATCGTAACCGCCTGGCCGTGACTTACCCGGTAGTCCGTGACCGTCTCAATGGCATGACCGAAGGTATGCCCGTAGTTCAATATATTCCGGTAGTCTTTATCGAATTCATCCTTTTCGATTATCTTCTTCTTGATTTTCAGGCTCCGGAGAATCAGCTCTCTGAAAGCCGCCGTATCGGCAGGGTCCTGAGTATAGTGGGAGAGGATATAATCGAGGCTGTCCTCCCCATCCATGAGGTGGACCTTGATTATCTCTCCCAGTCCGGACTTTATTTCGCCGGGCGCCAGGGTTTTCAGGAAATTAACGTCTAAAAATATCTGCTGCGGGGGGTAAAAAGTACCCAACTGGTTTTTAATTCTGCCGAAATTGACCGAGGTCTTGCTTCCGATGCAGCTATCGCCCTGCGCCAGCAGCGTGGTGGGATAGAAAACCCAGTCTATCCCCCGGAATAATATCGTGGCGATAAACCCGGTGATATCCTGGATAACGCCGCCGCCGACGGCTACCAGGGTCTCACTCCTATTGATATTACCGTCGAGGATACTCTGTATCACCACTTGAATATAGTCGAGGGTCTTGTGCTGCTCCGTGGCTTCTATCACCAGGTGCCGGCTCCGCGGCAGTATGTCCTGAAACTCCCGATGATACAGAGTAAAGACCGACCGGTCAATGATAAAGAAGGACTTTTCCAGTGAACTCTCCGCCAGCGTCCGGGCAAAATCGTCCACGAACAAAACGGAGTAGTCTTTAACATTCGATTTTACCTTGAGCTCATCATACGTTGACATACCCACCATCCACGATGATATTCTGCGCCGAAATGTACGTATTGAGGTCGCTGGCCAGGAACAGGACGACTCTGGATATGTCCCCGGGGGTCGCCAGTCTCCCGAGCGGTATCTCCGATGCCAGCTTTTCAATCTCCGAGGCGTTCAATATCTCCCTGGTCAGGTCCGTTAGGACAAAGCCCGGCGAAACACAGTTCACCAGTACATTGTACGGCGCTAGGTCGAGAGCCACGGCTCTGGTCAGACCGAGCAAGCCGGATTTGCTCGAAGAATAAATCGCCCTCTTTGCCCGGCTGATAACGCTGAAGATGGAGGCGATGTTCACGATTCTTCCGTAGCCGTTCTTTTTCATGAGACGGCTTACTTCGCGGCAGATGACGAAGGGCGCCCTGAGGTTCACGTTGATAATATCCTCCCAGTCGGTCAGGGACGTATCATAGATGGGGTCTATCTTATTTATGCCGGCGTTGTTAATGCAGACATCTATCCGGGGATACTCCCTGAGTTCGCGGATAAAGGCGAGCAGCGATGCTTCGTCCGAGAAATCCACGCAGCAATACCTGATATTGCTGCCGGGTTTCTTCGCCGATTTCTCGTTGAGCTTATTAATTTCCTCGGCGTGCGCGCCGGTAAGGATAAGGGAAGCCCCCAGTTCTTCAAAATCACGGGCGAGCTGCTCCCCGATGCCCCGGGTAGCGCCGGTAATGAGGACTACTTTGTCTTTAAAATTAATCTCCATCGTCTATCCTTTATCGAGTCCAGCCTGAGACCCGAAAGCGCTCATCAGATTGTCCACCGCTTCCATCTCCATATTCGCGCGGCATTCCCGGGAGTAGGAGCCGACATGCGGGGTAAGTATCACCTGGGGACATTGAGTCAGCGGGCCTTGATAAGGCTCTTCGGGGAAGGTATCCAGCCAGGCGCCGGCCACCTTGCCGCTATTTATTGCGTCCAGCAAGGCATCCGCGTCGATAACGCCGCCGCGGGCGGCATTTAAAATATAGACGCCGTCCTTCATGAGGTCGAATTCCTGCTTTCCCAGAACGGTCTGGGTGCCGCTCACATGTAAAGTAACGATATCCGCTCTGGCTAATGCTTCTTTCAACGATACCACTGGCGTCTGTTCCACCATGCCTTCGAGGGCGCTGTCGACGGCGATTATTTCGGCGCCGAACGGCCGGAGCAGCCGCGCCACGTAACGGCCTATCCTCCCGAACCCGATTATCGCCACCGTCTTTCCGGATAACTGCGCACCGATTTTCTTGGTCCACCGGCCTTCGTGCATTTCCCGATCCATTAGCGGTATCTGCCGGAGCAGTCCCAGCATAGCACCAACGGTCAGCTCGGCCACGGCGGCGGTGGGGGCGTCGGGCGTGTTTCTGACGATAACGCCCAGTTCCCGCGCCGCCTCGAGGTCGACATTGCTCATCTCCACCC
>CAYYVO010000326.1:0-2323 GCA_964475175.1 uncultured Dehalococcoidaceae bacterium
CCGCAAGTGTGACGGAATATTCAGGCATAGAGACCGAGGTCAATGTTGTGGGTGAAGAACGCCGTCTCTCGGAGGAGGCCGCTATAGCTCTCTTCCGCATCACGCAGGAAGCTCTGCGCAACGTATGGCGTCATTCCGGCGCTACCCGCACTGAAATCACTGTTGAGTTCGGCGAGGGTACCACGAGAGTTACTGTAAGCGATAACGGTAAAGGTTTTAAACTTCCCGAAAATATTGCCGACATGGCAAAAGGTGGTAAACTCGGTCTGACCGGAATGCAGGAACGCGCCCAGCTGGTAGGCGGCACTATCAAGGTGCAGTCTCAACCCGTTAAGGGTACGAGTATAACCGCGGAGATACCGGAGTAGACATCTATTAACAATTGTGCCACCATCAGCTAATATCAAATATCTATCAGAAAGCTGCGTATCAGGAACTCCCCACCATCAATCCCCACTTAATACCAAACTTATCAGTTAAGCCGACCGCACACGGGCTGTAATCCGTTTCCAGCATCGGGGCAGTAAGCTGTCCCCCCTCTTTTATCATCTCATAAGAACGTATTAATTCTTCCTTATTGTTATAAATGACGATAAGGTCAGGCGGACCGAAATCGTTGTCGTTTAACATGATTCTTTGCCCGTGAATAAAAATCTCCGAATGCATCACGCCTTTTTTAATCTCCCCTTCAGGATACGGAATAATTTCCTTCACCTCAGCTCCGAAGGCTTTAACATAGTACTCAATCGCTTCTTCACATCTTCCGTTTAAATATAAATGCGGCACGAGCATGATTACCTCCCCCCATATTGATAAATACTGACTTCTTTGGTAATAAAAACGGTTTTACCTAAACTCTGGAATAGCCCTAAATCGCCCCGGAGTCTTCCAGTTTGCTGATTTCTTCTTTGGTCATTCCAAGCAGTTTATTCAAGATTTCGTGGGTATGCTCACCCAGCTCCGGCGATGCCCGTTCCACCTTGTAGGGCGTCCTGGAAAACTTAAACGGCGTATTCACGACGCCGAACTTACCCGCCTCAGGGTGCTCAACCTCGATAATCATGTCCCGGGCTGCTACCTGTGGGTCTCCGGCCGCCTGGTCGATGGTATTTACAGGCCCGCAGGGTATACCCGCCTGCTCCAGCTCTTCCACCCACTCCCTAGTGGTCCTGGTCTTCATGACATCAGTTAATATCGGCTCAAGGTCCTTATAGTTTTGAGTTCGCTCCCAGCCATCCTCGAACCTCGGGTCATCGATAAGGTCTACGCGTTCGATGGCGGCGCAGAAAAGCGGCCACTGGTCTTTGACACCACCCCTCAGGGCCACGGCAATATATCCGTCCTTCGTCTGAAACGCCTGAAAAGGGGTAATAACGGGGTGCCTGGTGCCCAGGGGGTGGGGAATCTCCCCGGTATTAAGATAGCGGACAAAGGCGTTTTCCTGAACGGTTATCTGGCTGTCCAGCATGCTGACATCCACGAACTGCCCCTCCCTGCTCTTGTTACGCTCCTGAAGAGCAGCCAAGGCAGCGATACAGAGAAACAGGCCGGCGGCGATATCGCCATAAGACACGCCCGGTCTCATCGGCGGGCCACCCTCTTCACCGGTGATGCTCATGACTCCCCCCATCGCCTGTACAATGACATCGAAAGCGGGTTTATTAGCGTAAGGACCGTACTGCCCGAAGCCGGAGCCGGCAACGTAGATAATCCGGGGATTATGCTCCTTTACTTCCTCATAACTCAGGCCGAGTCGTTCCATCGTCCCGGGGGTGAAATTTTCCACCAGGATATCAACTTCTTTCACGAGTCTGAGGAATACCTCCCTCCCCTGCTCATTAGCCAGGTTCATCGTAACGCTTTTCTTGCCACGATTAAGGCTGAGAAAGTAAGTACTTACCCCGCGGACAACCGGCCCGTTGCCCCGGGCGATATCACCGACCACCGGCCTTTCTATCTTGATGACTTCGGCGCCCATATCACTGAGCATCATCGTGGCGAAAGGCCCGAACAACACCTGCGTTAAATCGAGTACTCTAATACCGTCCAGCGGACCGGCCATGTTACACCTCGTGTTTTTGTTCCAATCTCACTTACCGATTTTGGGTCGAATCGGCGGCTCTCTCCCGGTGGCATAGGCGCTGCCGTCACGAATCTCGATATAGTTCATGTCCTCGAGCGCTTCCAGAAGCACCTGCAGTAAAACGGGAGTAAGGGGCGGGGATATTTCATTCCGTTCGAAGTCGGTGAACCTGCCGAGTATATCATCGGTCTGTATCCCTGGTTCTTTCTCTATTTTTTCGAGTACGGAAATTGCCCTCCT
>CAYYVO010000327.1:0-2312 GCA_964475175.1 uncultured Dehalococcoidaceae bacterium
CCTCCGAGGAGTCCCACGAGGTCGTTTTCTTCGTGCCACTGGGGGCCGAGGCCACCCATTTCGCTGTCAACGATCAGGACTTGCGGAATTTCGACCGGACGAATACCGAAAAGCTGGATGACTTTATCCGCGAGGAAGCGGATAGAAAACAAGGGGCGATACGCTCCCTGTTCGGTGCGACGCTGCTGACCAACGGCGTCTGGCTGCTTCCGTTCTGGCTGCCCGTCATCCTTTCCGGCTGCGCCGCACCGCCGCCTGAAGCCACCTACGAAACGGATAGCTCGCAGGTCGGTATTTACGGTCTGGATGAGAATACTGACATCGAGGGTTTGATAAATACCACCGGCCTCGATCCCTCCGTACGGGACACTTTATACCGTCTCCGGGGACAGCGTATTGCCGTCGTTACGTTACAGACACAGCCGCCGGGCGGCGAAAGTGAGTCCGGTGAACCGTACGAGACCGGTGAGCCGGGCATTCACCTGTCCTGGATAACTTCTATGGTCGGCGGTGAGTCCGGTAATCCTTACGCCTATCCCTTGGGAACGGGCGATGCCTGGTACCACCCTATCGAGATGACCCGCGTTTATATCTATGCCCCGCCGGGCATAGACTTTGCCGTTCAATACCCGGAGCTTGGCGTCGAGCGTTCCGGCTATTCCCAGAAATATCAGGGCGGCTGGCAGCGTATTAACGATTACCGGGACGTGCCCGCCTACGCCGTCGACGAGGCTTACGGCGATTTCGGGCGCGTATGGCGGATTATTTACACCCAGAGCAACGCCGCCGAGGATATCATCATTACCGCCAGCCCGCAGAGCGACTTTAAGCGGATGTACATAGGTTGGCAGTCTGCCGGCAACGCCGAAATTGCTTTCCTGATAGGCTTTATCCTGGCGTTATCGTTCTGGATTCTCGGCTGGCGCTACCTGGCGCCGCGGGTAATGCGCGGTATCGCCCGGAAAGAAAGGAATGAGCTATGGAGCTATGCCCTCATATACACAGTTATTAATATATTACTGATGCTCCCGGGGGCGATACTTTACCTGTTCTGGTCGATAACGAGCAGCTCTATAGCCTTTGTGTTTCTGCTGCTGCTGTTCGGAGGAGTGAGTATTCTCATCTTTACACTCACCCGCGTCAAGCGCCTGGGCGTAAGCATCAGGCAGGCGGTACGGGCCTACATCGTGGTTACGCTGGCCAGCAACGGCGCCTACCTGTTGCTTGCTCTGGCTTATGCCAAACTTACCAGCATTATTTAAAGCATACTAATGTAATAGCCTCTAGAGGCCTTACAGCATTACGGTGCCGCCGTCGATGTAGTAGGTTTGTCCCGTAATGAAGTTCGCATCATCCGATGCCAGAAATACGACGGCTCCCACCATGTCGACCGGCTGCCCGCGGCGGTGCATCGTTTGTTCGCCGGTGGCAATCTCAAATATTTGGTCGCTGCCGTTCTGGTTCAGACTAGCCTCGGAGGCCGTATATCCCGGGGCGATGGCATTAACGTTAATGCCCGATTCACCCAGAGCGTGGGCCAGGGCTTGAGTCATCGTGTAGATCGCTCCTTTGCCACAGGAATATGGCAGGAACAATTGAGCTGCCGGGACTTTAGCGATATTCGATGCAATATTAATTATCTTTCCCTTGCCTGCCTTTACCATAATGGGCGCAACAGCTTTACATACCAGCCAGGTCCCCCTGACATTAACGGTGAATATCTGGTCCCATTGCTCGGTGGTCCAGGCGTCCCACGGTGTAATGTTGAGTCCTCCCCATATGGCAGCATTGTTTACAAGTATATCTACCGTCCCATACTGCTTCACAGCCTCATCTGCGATTTTCTGGGTGTCGCTTTCGTTAGCGATATCAGCCTGTACGACGGCTACTTCGGCGCCTTTGGCTTTTATTTCTTTTACGGTACCCGCGGCTCTTTCAGGGCTAGTGGTAGTAATGAGTATTTTGGCCCCTTCTTCAGCGAACCTCAGGGCAAAGGCCTTTCCCAGGCCGCGGCTCGCCCCGGTGATGATGGCTACTTTATCCTGCAATACTGGTGACATGTCTACCTCCTTTTTTTGTGATGTTTTAGACTGCTTAGCCAACATGAAAAATCTACACTACCACCCTCCCCGTGTCAAGTTTGAACGGGGGGTATTAGGAGTTATCCGTGAGGCTGATGCAACCGGAGATTCATACGCGCGAGTTTGACAATATGACTCAGCTAACATATCATTAATTAGGCCAAACGAGGATTCCCGGAAGGCCAGTCGGGGCGTAGCGCAGCCCGGTAGCGCACCTGAATGGGGTTCAGG
>CAYYVO010000328.1:0-2304 GCA_964475175.1 uncultured Dehalococcoidaceae bacterium
GATAAGGACAGACTCTGAGGCAGGTTAGGCATGTAGCGCATTTATCCTGGAAGAGGATTTCCACGCCGGCGCCACACCGCAGGCATCGACGTGCTTCGTCAATGGCCTGTTCCCAGCCGTAAACCTGCTCAACAGGCTCGAAATCTTTTACCCTGGCTTCACTGGCCAGACTCGGCGGCTCAACCCTCTCGATTTTCCTTATCATCTCTATCGTTTCCGGCAGCAGGTCTCCGGTCAACTTCTCTTTATCTTCCCTGATAGGAAGCGGGTATCTGTGCCTTAAATAATCATCGATGCGAAGCGCGGCCAGTCTGCCTGCCGCTAAAGCCTCGGTTACCGTGGCCGGACCGGTGACGGCATCGCCACCGGCAAAAACCCCTGCTCTGTTGGTGGTGAGTGTACCGGGGTCGACCTGGATAGTGCTGCCCCGGCCAATGCGGACTCCGAAATAATCCGGGTTCTGGGGAGCCTGACCTATCGCGGCAATTAGAGTATCATATTCCTCGCTGAATTCACTGCCCTTGATTGGCACCGGTCGCTGGCGTCCGCTTTCGTCGGGCTCACCGAGTTCCATTCTGACGCAGGTAACGTTTAACCTTTTATTCTCCCTCTTAATACCGGTCGGCGTTACCAGGTACTTGATGTCTATCCCTTCTTCCAGGGACTGTGTTATCTCGGCGGGGTCCGCCGGCATTTCGGCTCGGGAGCGGCGATAGATAATGCTTACCTTTTTTACACCGAGTCGGGTGGCCGTGCGTGCCGCGTCTATGGCGACGTTTCCCCCTCCGACTACCCCAACCCTTTTACCTAAAGAAGGCTTGAGTCCCAGGTTTATTTCGCGGAGAAATGTTGCTCCGTCGATTACGCCGGGACTCTCCTCCCCGTCTATTCCCATCCTGAGGCTTTGATGGGCGCCTATAGTAATAAAAATAGCCTTATAACCCAGTTCGAACAGGAGGTCCAGTGAGACCACCCGGGTATTCGTCCTGATTTCTACTCCCATGCGGGTCAATCTCTGGACTTCAATATCCAGGACTTCACGGGGTAGCCGGTATTGGGGGATGCCCACCCGGAGCATACCTCCGAGTTCGGAATGCGCTTCGAGCACTGTTACCGGGTAGCCGATTTTTTTAAGGTAGTAGGCGCAGGCCAAACCGGCGGGCCCGGACCCTACGATAGCGACCTTTTCCTCATATTTGGTCTCGGCCTCAGTCCGGATCATCCTGTCACCACCGAACTCCACGGCAAATCTCTTCAACGAGCGGATGGCTATCGGCTTGTCCACCTGGGAGCGCCGGCAGGCATCTTCACACGGATGAGTGCATACATAAGCGCAAATAGCGGGGAACGGGTTGCCTGTCCTGATGACCTGAAGCGCCTCCATAATCCTGCCCTGAGAAACCTGCCCCACGTATTCTCTGATATCCATATTCAGGGGGCAGGCGTACTGGCAGGGTGGTATCAGGCTATGGTCCGGAACCTTTTCCGGACTGTTGCCTGCATATCTTGCATCAGACACATTCATCAGCACCGACCTCAGGCCGTGTTGAGTGGCAGGAATTTTTATAAACCGGTTGCTTTATTATGCCGTCGGTTTATCATTGCCGGGCAATAGCAAATCCAATTGAAATGAATGGGTGAAGTCTCCAGAATAATAACTAGGAAATGCCTTGGCTGATGCCCGGGAAAATACCGGGTAATTGAAAACTCCAGGAATGATATGAGGACTCTATTACAAGGTCGTTATATCGTGATAATCCGTTTGCGGATGGCATACTTGATAAGGTCGGTCTTGCTGTGGATGTTCAGTTTGCTCATCAGGCTGCTTTTATACCACTCTACCGTCTTGGGGCTGACAAAAAGCGTTTCCGCGATTTCCCGGCTGGTTTGCCCTTCCGCGACCAGTTTAAGCACTTCCCTTTCACGGTCGGTCAACTGCTGGTAGGGGTCTTCCCCTTCTGAAACAGTTTTTTGCTGGTATTCTTCAACGAGGGCCGTAGCGGCTGTCGAGGATAGATAGGACTCTCCGTTATAGGCAGCCTGTATAGCCGCGGCAAGCTCTGAAAAGGCCGACATTTTAGTAACGAATCCACTGGCGCCTGCCTCTATGATTGGGATAACGTATTCGCTGTCATCGTACTGCGTCAGCGCCAGCACCTTTATACCGGGGAATTCTCTTCGCAGGCGGCGCGTGGCTTCCAGTCCACCCATAATCGGCATAGCCAGGTCCATCAGTACCACGTTTGGCATGAGCTGCGCTACTTTTGATAGGGCTTCTTTACCGTCTGAAGCTTCACCTACGAC
>CAYYVO010000329.1:0-2296 GCA_964475175.1 uncultured Dehalococcoidaceae bacterium
GCGAGGACATCGTTCTTGCCGGAGTTAAACTCGGTCACGAAGCCAACCAGGAAATCATCAAGCTCCAGGAACAGCTTCAGCAGGCGGTGGGAAAGCCAAAGTTGCCTTTACCGGAAGAAGAAGTCAACACGGAAGCGGTTAAGGAGGTCGCCGGGATTGCCGACGACAGGATTTCACAGGCTCTCGATATTACAGATAAGGAACAGCGCGAGAAGGCTATGGACGACCTGAAAGCCGAGCTTCTGGAAAAATTCGGCGAAACGTATGAGGAGAAGGAAGTTCTGGCAGCCCTGGATAACCGGCATAAATATATACTCAGAACGCGCATTCTTGAAAAAGAACAGCGTATCGGTGGACGCGCCATTACCGAGATACGCCCTATCAGCTGCGAAGTTGGTATATTGCCGCGCACCCACGGCTCCGGTTTATTCAATCGCGGGATGACCCAGGTATTGACCATTACCACGCTGGGGTCCACCCGCAAGGAGCAGATGCTCGACGGGCTGGGGATAGAGGAAAGCAAGCGCTTTATGCACCATTATAATTTCCCCGGATTTTCCAATGGTGAGGTCAGACGTGTGGGCTCTACCAGCCGCCGCGAAATGGGTCATGGCGCCCTGGCCGAGAGGGCCCTGGCACCGGTCCTGCCGGAGGATGAGGATTTCCCTTATGCTATACGCCTTGTCTCGGAGGTCCTGAGCTCCAACGGCAGTACCTCGATGGCCAGTGTCTGCGCCGGCAGTCTCTCACTTATGGACGCAGGGATACCGGTAAAATCGGCCGTAGCCGGCATAGCCATGGGACTGATTACCGGCGATGACGGTAAATTCGTGGTCTTGACCGACCTTGAGGGTCAGGAAGACTTTAACGGCGATATGGACTTCAAGATTGCCGGCACCAGGGACGGCATCACGGCGATACAGATGGACACCAAGCTGAAAGGCTTGAGCCTTGAAATAATCGAGAAAACGCTGGACCAGGGCAGGGAAGGCCGCATGTTCATCCTCGATAAGATGAACGAGGCCATCAGCACCAGCCGGCCCGATGTCAGCCGCTATGCGCCCAGAATGACCAAGATAAAGATAGACCCCGGTAAAATCGGGGCGGTCATCGGCACGGGCGGCAAGACCATAAGGTCGATTATCGAGGAGACCAAGACAACCATCGACGTTACCGATGACGGCACTGTGGTTATCGGCTCGCCGGATATGGAAGCCACGCAAAAAGCAATCGCCATCATTGAGGGGCTAACCCGCGACCCCGAAATCGGTGATATATTCACCGGTAAAGTATCGCGTATTCTGGACTTCGGGGCGATGGTGGAGATACTCCCCGGCAAGGAAGGCCTGGTGCACATCAGTGAGCTGGCGGACTACCGCGTCGGCAAGGTTGAAGACGAGGTAAAAATCGGCGACGAGGTTACGGTCAAGGTGATAAACATCGATAATATGGGCCGGGTAAATCTATCACGCCGGGCGCTGTTCGAAAAGGAATCCCGTGATTCCGGGGATGGTTCAGACGGTAAGCCTACGGCGGACTATCCGTTCCGGAGTAGCGGCTCCGGCAGTTCATCGGGGTATCGGGGAAACAGGCCGCGCTATTCCGGCGACCGCCAGAACCGGCCGAACCGCGGACCCTCGCGGCCTCCCTATAAACGCAGCTAAATCCCCCCAGTACTTCTAAAGGAGTTCTGTCATGGAACCAATCAAGGTAGTAGTATATGGAGCGTCAGGCAGGGTGGGACAGGAGGTGGTTAAAGCCGTCTTCCTGGACCCGGAAACTCAGCTGGTTGGTGCTGTAGACCTCAAGGTACCCGGAGAGTACCTCGCGCTGCCCGATGGCACGAAGGTGCCGTTTTCAGCCGACTTCCCTTCCCTGCTCGACAGCTGCAAGCCGGACGTCGTGGTGGATTTCACGGTAGCCAAAGCCTCCATGCCGGCCGTACGTGCGGCAGCCGAACGTCGCGTTAATGTGGTCATCGGCGCCACGGGGTTTAGCGAGGCCGACTTGAAAGAACTGGAGAGGCTGGCTGGAGAAAGCAAAATCGGTCTGGTTATAGCGCCTAATTTTGCGCTGGGCGCCGTGATTATGATGCACCTGGCCAAAATTGCGGGTAAATATTTTGACCATGCCGAAATCATAGAGTTGCATCACGACCGCAAGATTGATGCACCATCGGGGACGTCTCAGACCACCGCCCGGGATATGGCTAAAGCCAGGGGGAAACCCTTCCTCCCGCCGGCTGTTGAGGTAGAGGACTCGCCGAGTCGGGGCAGAGAAATCGAAGGTATCAATA
>CAYYVO010000330.1:0-2286 GCA_964475175.1 uncultured Dehalococcoidaceae bacterium
TTGTATTCCCATCTGTATTACATAGGCCAGAGGTCGAAGGTCCCCTCGCTCTTCGCGCAGAAGACGCCGGGCGTAAACATGGAAATCGAGGACAGCGGTGTCTACGAGGGCATCGAGAGTATCACCAGATTCTGGAATACGGTGTTCGCGGATAGCAAAGCCAGGTCGCCGGGTCTGCTGGCGATTCACATGACCGTAAATCCGGTTATCGAAATTAACAAAGATAGAACGAAAGCGAAGGGGATATGGCACTCCCACGGTTTCTGCTCGTTCGTGGGAGCAGGCACGTCAAGGCAGTTCCTGTGCCTTGGTAAATACGACATGGAGTATGTGAAAGAGGACGGGGAGTGGAAAATCTTTAAATTTGCCTACCGCCTTGCCTTCATGTGCCCGTATGAGATAGGCTGGGTGGACGAACCGGTAGCGGCGAGTATCGCGGGTTCGCCGGAAAATATTCCCGATAAGCCCACGACGTATTTCATGCCTTATAGCCGGCACCGGATAAACGTTATGGAGCCGCCGCCGCCGGAACCATACGCGGATTAAGGTTATTCTGAGTTAGAGATTATAAGATATAAGACGGACTCTGATTAAAAAAGCTCTTTTAAGTTTCATCCTGAGCGCAGCGAAGGATCTCAGGGTGGGATTTATCACTCCGCCCCACTCCGGGATTCTTCAGTCGCTTCGCTCTTTCAGAATGACATTTGGCGTGGTTTGGGTGGGAAAAGATCAGAAAGAATCGGGTTTTCAGGGATACAGCTCGGGTTTGGAGGCAAGCGTCCTGGCGAATTTCAGCTCGCTGAATTTCCAAACGCCGTTTTCTTTCCGGTATTCGCAGTCATGCCTTCCCTGTATCCATTCTATGGTGGGCACGGAGAAAAACATATAGACAATCCAGTGGCCGCTGGCGTTATCGCCGTCGATGGTGATGACGGGCTGACTCACCAGGTGACCATCGTGCCGCTCTTTTCTCTGGGCTAAAGTGCCCAGGTAAATTTTAGAGTATTCCTCACGTCCTTTCATTACGCCGGAGAATCTCACCTCTACCTCGGCATCATCGGTGAAAAAATCCAGCGCCTTCTCAAATTGTATATTATCCAGGCAGGACATATATTCGCAGTGCATTTTCTTTATTTCCTCGATATCCTCTATAGCCCTGACTCTTTTTTCAATCTCTTCCAAATTCATGCTACCCTCACTGCGGATTGTCTTTTCGGTGGTTATTCTACCAGACTCTTTAAGATCTCTTCATCGGTAATCACGATGCGGCGGCGTTCCAGCCGGATTGCCCCTTTTTCCTCCATTACCCTGAGCGACCTGTTGACCACCACCCGGCTGCTGCCCACCATGGCCGCCAGGTCCTGCTGCGTAAACAGCGGCAGCAGGCTTTTTTCGGCGTTGGACTGCTTGAGAATCAGCCTGGCCAGCCGGCTGATAACCTGGTCGAATGATAACACCTCTACCAGAGACGAATCGCGGCGGACTTTGGCCGCCAGGACTCCGGATACGTTCAGGGCTACCTGAGGGAACTGGGTAAATAGCGCCTTGATATCCTCTTTCTTTATTGCATAGAGACGGACGGGGGTCATCGCCAGCATATCCATGGCGCAATCTCCGCCATCAAAGGTTGATACGTCGTTTAAAGATTCGCCGGTGGAGGCAATATTGAGTATCTGCTCTTTCCCGTTAACCGAGCGCTTGTATATCTTCACCGCGCCGGAGACAATCAGATACATATAATCTGACTCATCGCCTTCCTTTAACAAGGTCTGCCCTTTGGCAATCCTCTTCTCAGAAGCGATACACTTCTTTACCTCTTCCAGTTCTTTGTCATTCAAACCGGTAAAGTAGTGCATTTCTGCCAGTGTTGTTAAAGATACCGCCATATTACATCTATTATAAAGAAGCCGGGTAAGTATAAATTTAACTTTCCATAAATAATGTAAGTAACTCCGCTGGATTTGTCAAACGTAAGTTGGAACTATACCTTCTCCGCCGCTGCGCTCAATCCGGCGAGCCGGCCTGTCATCCAGGCAAAACCGTGACTCAGGCCGGCGCACATCGTAGGATAGTCCACCGCAAAGCGGTTACCCACCGTGTTCCCGGCCAGGTATAGCCCGGGAATTACTTTCCGGTCGGCATCGAGCGGCTGGAAGCTGGTGTTGGTATTCAGGCCCCCCAGCACAACCAGAATGTGCTGTTCGATGATGCCGGCGTAAAACGGCGGTTTATCCACCGTGGTAAGCCGGTCCGGACGTTTACCGAAGTCCAGGTCCTTCCCCTTCC
>CAYYVO010000331.1:0-2256 GCA_964475175.1 uncultured Dehalococcoidaceae bacterium
GAGCCATGTCCCTGACATGCCGCAGGACTTTGAGTTCTCTTTCCCTGTCCTCGATGAGGCGCTTCTGCTCCTTCTTGCCCTGGCCTATTTCCTCGGCCAGCTTTATCCTCTCGGCGATAAGCTCTACCAGCCGGGTATCCAACTCGTCTATCTTTTTCCGTAAATCGTCAAGGCTCATTTTATTACCCTCGGAATCAGCCCCGCTCTAAGGGCGAAATCGCACAACGTAACCGACATCATGGATTCAACGACCGGCACCGCCCGGGGAACGATGCAGACATCGTGCCTCCCCCCCAATTCCAGTTGGGCCTTTTCTATCTTTTGAATATCCACCGTTTCCTGCTCGATGGCTATAGAAGAAACCGGCTTGAAGGCCACCCTGACCACCAGCGGCATGCCGTTGCTGATACCGCCGAGTATCCCGCCGGCGTTATTGGTGGCTGTTACAACTTTCCCCTTGTGAAGCGTAAACGGGTCGTTGTTTTCCGAGCCCTTCATGCGGGCAGCGGAAAAGCCAGCCCCGAACTCCACCCCTTTAACAGCCGGGATGGCCAGCAACGCTTTGGCTAAATCACCGTCCAGGTTATCGAAGACCGGTTCGCCCAGTCCGACGGGCACGTTGCGGGCAATGCCTTCTATAATCCCGCCGAGGCTATCCCCGGCATCTTTCATGCTGGTAATCAGGTCATTCATCTTTTTAGAGGCATCGGGGTCGGCGCAGCGCAGCGGGTCTTTCTCCGCCTTTTTCTTTATATCGTCGAACTCCACGGGTGCCGCTGCAACGCCGCCGATTTCCACCGTGTGAGCGGCTATTTCCACGCCAATCGTGTCCAAGAGTTTCCGGGCAACAGCTCCCGCCATCACAAAAGCAGCGGTAATCCTCCCGGAAAACCTGCCCCCTCCCCGCCAGTCACCGAAGCCGCCGTATTTAATATGAGAGGTATAATCGGCATGGCCCGGGCGCAATCGCGTCTTTATCTTCTCGTAATCGGAGTCGTTAACGTCTTCATTCCTTACCAACAGGCAGACGGGCGCTCCGGTAGTCCAGCCGTCCATAACACCCGATAGAATCTCAACCTTATCTTTTTCTTTTCGTGCCGTTGCCGCCGCGCCCTCGCCGGGGCGCCGCCTGTCCACCTCTTTCTGGATATCTTTTTCGTTGAGAGGTAGCCCGGCGGGACAGCCGTCGATAACAACACCCACGCATTTCCCGTGACTTTCCCCGAAGCTTGTAATGACAAAAAGCCTGCCGATACTATTCTGCATTTATCTCCACCTCACCCCCTACATTTTTCAGTACTTCCCAGAAATCCGGGAATGTCTTGGCAACGCTTTCAGCCCCCTCGATGGTTATGCCGCCAACGGCGGCACCGAGTATACCGAAGGCCATGGCGATACGGTGGTCGTTGTAGCTGTCTATAACCGCCGGCCTCGGCGGGGGCGGCTCTTCCTGCATTATCTTCTTTATCTCTTCCTGTGTTTCGTCGGTTTCCTTACTTTCTTCCTCTTTTTTAGCCTCTGCATCTACCTCATCCTCTTCCTCATCTTCCCCTTCTTCAATCTTTTTCAACAAGCCCAGTCCTTCGATAGTTAGACTGTCTTTATAATCGATTACGGTAATTCCCATACTTTTTAGTCCATTTTTAACAGCTACCACGCGATTCGATTCCTTAATTCGCGCCCGACCGATACCGGTAAACTCACTGGTACCGTCGGCTAAAGCAGCTAATATCGCCATCGTCGGCAAGAGGTCGATAGCGTCGGAAAGGTCGGCGTGTATTGCCTTGAGTTCGCCCCGCGATACCGTAATGGAGTCTCCGGATATTCTTACCGTGGCGCCCATACCGCGTAGATAGTCCAGTATTACACGGTCACCCTGAACGCTGGTTGTGTTCAGGTTTTGTACCTCTATGCCGTCGGATACCGCCCCGAGTGCCAGGAAATATGAGGCCGATGACCAGTCTCCATCGATTTTTATCTTGGCCGGTTTGTATCTTTGCCGCGGGATGATGAATTTATCGAATTCGGTACGGACTTGTATCCCGAACTGCCTGAGGCACCGAATTGTCATCAGCACGTAGGACTTCGAACCTAAAGGCGTCGTGAGCTTGATGCTTACCCCCTTTTTAGCGAAAGGCGCTGCCAGGAGAAGCGCCGATACGAATTGAGAGCTTATGTTTCCCGGTATTTCCGTCAGGCCGCCCACGAGGGTACCGCCGTCGATGATGACCGGCGGTTTCGTAATGCCTTCAATTG
>CAYYVO010000332.1:0-2252 GCA_964475175.1 uncultured Dehalococcoidaceae bacterium
GCATTAAGACAGAGGATATCGAGGAGCTTATCGATGCCCTGGCCGACCTCGAAGTGGATGTTGTAAGTGCCAAGGGCGAGAAGGTAAAAGTATTCGCCGAATAACGGCTTAAGCAGGCAATCATCCGGGGGCGGGATAATGCCAACCCCCGCCCCCGTGCTATAGACCTGGCAGAACAACTTTTCTCGGGAAAAATTCCTTTAGAGATTGATTGGAGGGGAAACATGCGTCAAAAAAACTGGACCGAAGCTTTAGCAAGGGCTTGCGCCCGGCGCCCCTGGGTTACTGTGGGAACATGGGTTGCGGCCATCGCCATAGCCGTCTTCCTGATGAGCACTTTTCTGGGAGACGCCCTGGTTACCGAGGTAGAGCCGACCAATAATCCCGAATCCAACGAGGCCCTCGAGCTTATGAACGAGCGGCTGGGGATAGATGAATACGAAGACCTTGACGAAATGCTTATCGTCCGGTCAGGTACGCTAACGGTAGACGATGCCGTATTCCGCAGTCATGTAGAGCAGATGTATGCCGAACTGATGTCACTGGGCCAGGATGTCGTCCTGGGAGGCGTTACCTATTATATGACCCAGGACCCGTCGATGGTATCGCCCGACCGCCACAGCACGATGATACCATTCACCATGCCTCTTGACGGCGATGAGAAGATAGACCGGGTATACGCCCTGGGGGATAAATATGTTACCGGCGATTTCGAGGTCTTCCATACGGGTTCCGCTTCCTTTATGGCCGATTCGATGAAGCTGGGCGAAGATTCGATGATGACCGGCGAGACCATCGGCATCTCGGCGGCTATAGTCATTCTGGCCGTCGTCTTCGGAGCTATAGCGGCGGCTTTGCTGCCGATTGCTCTCGGGGTTGTTTCCATTATCGTCGCCCTCGGCCTGACCGCCCTGGTGGGGCAGACGATGGACCTTACCTTCATGATTTCCAACATGATTACCATGATGGGACTGGCTGTGGGTATAGATTATTCCCTTTTCATCCTCACGCGGTTCCGCGAAGAGCGCAGTCGCGGTCTGGATAAAATGGATGCCATAGGCAAAGCCGGAGCCACGGCCAGCCGGGCGGTGTTCTTCAGCGGACTTACGGTGGTGCTGGCGCTCAGCGGACTGGTGATTTTCCCGCTGTCCATCTTCATCTCCATGGGCATTGGCTCAATACTGGTCGTCCTGGCGGCTATCATTGCATCGCTGACTCTCCTTCCCGCCATGCTGGGGCTATTAGGGGATAAAGTAAACGCAATTCGTATTCCCTTTATCCAGCGTAAAAAGGCAGACCAGACCTATGAAAATACCAACGGCTTCTGGGGATGGATAACAAGGGTGGTAACGCGAGTGCCCGTATTGAGTCTGGTTTTTGTGGTGGTGGTGCTGGCTATGGCAGCCGTTCCCTTCTTTGACAGGAATACGGGTATGTCCGGGATAAGCGGTATACCTGATTATCTGCGGGCGAAACAGGGATATACGGTGCTGCAGGAGGAATTCCATATCGGTATGGATACGCCGGCAATAATCGTTATCGACGGTGACATCACTTCTGAGAAAACCATGGCGGGAATCGCCGGTCTGCAGGCCAGCCTGGAAGCCGACCCCGCCTTTGCCGCCAGTTTTACCGTGCCTCACCCGGATAAAAACGTGGCTATAGTCTACGCCACTCTCTCCGGGGACTCGATGAGCTTACAGTCGATGGACGCGGTAAGCAAGACGCGGGCGGAGTATATTCCGCAGGCATTCGGTGATAGTCCGGTTAGAGCACTGGTAACCGGTGATAGCGCCTTTATGGTGGATTTTAATGAAACAACCAACACCTACACCCCGTATATATTCGCCTTCGTTCTTGCCCTGAGCTTTATAATACTGCTGCTGGCATTCCGTTCCATAGTGATATCGGTCACGGCAATTATTATGAACCTGCTGTCCGTTGGGGCGTCTTACGGGCTCATAGTACTGGTCTTCCAGAAAGGCTTCGGGGCCGATTTCTTCGGGTTTATACAGGTTGAGGTCATCGAGACGTGGCTGCCGCTGTTCCTCTTTGCCCTGCTTTTCGGGCTTTCGATGGACTACCATGTATTCCTGCTGAGCCGGGTGCGTGAGCGATACCTGCAGACCAATGACAACTCCGAGGCGGTATCCTTCGGGCTGCGTTCCACCGGGAGGTTAATCACCGGCGCCGCCCTGATAATGGTAGCGGTATTCGGCGGCTTTGCCCTGGGCGATCTGGACGCGCCGGTG
>CAYYVO010000333.1:0-2241 GCA_964475175.1 uncultured Dehalococcoidaceae bacterium
CTGTCCAACGTTCCACCGGAAGAAAGAGGCCCCATGATGGACCAGATGGGCAAGTCCAGTCCTATTGGCAGGGTAGGTCTGCCGGAGGATATTGCCTATACCAATCTTTTCCTGTGCTCGGAGATGGGTTCATACATTACCGGACAGATGTTCAATGTGGGCGGCGGTATACCGATGAGCCGCTATGACCCCGAGAGGGGATTCATACGCCGGCCAACGGTGGAAGGGCAGTCCCGCTAAAGAATCGGATAGATATCTGGCAGGCCGCCACACATAGCGGCCTGCAGTTTAAGAGTAGTGCTGTAGAGAATCATCAAAAGGAGGTACCGGAAATGGTAACCAAAGAATATACACATCTGATAAAACCCGTGCTTGTCAAAGACCCGCCCAAGGGACTGTACGCGGAAAAGCGTATTTGGATGGAAGCCAGGGACATGGAAGGCTTCAACGCCTGTTTTTCATTCGGTTTCGTTAAAAAACCGAGCACCTTTCATCCACTAGAGGGAGCTATAGTGCATCCCTATGACGAGTGTCTGGTTTTCGAGGGGACGAAGAGCGACGATATACTCGATCTCGGTGCCGAAGTGTCGGTTGAACTGGGCGAAGAGCGTGAGGAGCACGTATTTACCGATCCTTCAGTCGTGCTGATTCCCAAAGGTACGCCGCACGGTCAGGTAAAGGTCAGGAAACTGGATAGGCCTATCGCGCATTACACTATCGGACTGGGGCCGGACTATCAGGCGGAATCGGTAAAGGTAGGACCCAAGACTACTCAAGGCTCAAAGTATGGACACCTTATCAAGAGGATGATTACTAACTTCGCCAATATGCCGGGTACAGCGGTCGACAGACTGGATGCCAACCAGTATGGGGTAGTCAGAGCCGCCGATATGGGCGTAGGACCGGGCAACGGCGACGAGGTTGTCTGGGTCTACGGCAACGACCTAGAAGGGTTCAACGTCAATTTTACCTGGGGCTTTTACAGCAGGTGCGGTAAATGGCATCGCGGCGGCGAGGCCCATTATCACCCCGAGGAGGAGATACTTATTTTCCTGGGCCTGGACACCGATAACCTGGACTTCCTGGGGGCCGAGCTGGAGCTCGGTATGGGTAAGGACTACGAAAGGCACATCTTCAACACACCGACCGTTGCCATCTGCCCGGCGGCATTTCCCCACCTGCCCCTTATCACCCGCTGGTGTGACAAGCCGTACGGCTTTATCGTGGTCTGCCTTAGCGGCGAGCATGCCTCTCCCTGGGCGGAAGCGTAGCTTCACGTTTAGTGGGTTATATCCGTAAGTGAGGACGTATGACCGGTAGTACTTCTGTCATTGCGCCTCACTGGCTGTGAGCAGATAGTCCTGCTGACATTCTTTTACAGATTTGTCCGGCTCGGGCCGGGCTGCTGTCAGGCCATTTTTATCCCGGAAACGGAGGAATACGATTAAATATCGTAAATTCGGCAAGCTGGACTGGGAAGTGTCGGTGCTGGGATTCGGCGCGGCAAGACTGCCGTCGTCAGAGGATAACCCCGATAGCATCGATGAGGTTGAGACTGCTAATATGCTCCGCTACGCAATTGATAGCGGCGTCAACTATCTGGACCTGGGCTATCCTTATGATTTACCCCGCCAAAAACAAATAAGCCGTATTATTGGCCATGCGCTGCAGGATGGGTATCGGGAGAAAATCAAAATGGCTGCCACGCTGCCGTCATCCCTCGTCGATGTCTCCGCTGATTTCGGCAGCAATTTAGACCGGCAGCTTGATTGGCTACAAACAGACAGCATAGACTTCTTTCTTCTGGGCGGACTGAACCGTGAGACCTGGCCCCTGTTGCAGGGGATGGATATTATCAAGCAGGCTGAGGCAGCTAGAAACGACGGTCGTATAAAAGAGATAGGATTTTCATTTCATGACCATTTCCAGACCTTACGTGAAATAATAGATGCTTATGACGACTGGGTGCTGGCCCGGTTCCAGTACAGCTATATGGATGTAGACCATCACCCGGGCATCGGTGGATTAAGGTATGCCGACGGGAAAGGTCTGGCCGTTGTTGTCACCGAGCCTTTACGGTGGGGCCGGCTCACCGGAAAACCGCCGGGACCGGTTGCCAAGGTATGGGCGGAAGCTCCGCCGGGGCGTTCTCTGGCAGGGTGGGGACTGGACTGGGTCTGGAGCCACCCGGAGGTCGCCGCCATTGTCAGCGAGATGAGTTCTCTGGACCAGTTAAAAGAG
>CAYYVO010000334.1:0-2230 GCA_964475175.1 uncultured Dehalococcoidaceae bacterium
TTTTAAAGACATTACCCCAGGTGCTCTGGCTTTCGGAGTCTTTGAAAGAAGGCTCTCTCATCCCGTACATGTATAAACCGTTTTCGAAGCATAGATTTAATATCTCGGATAAGGGGCGGTGGAAATAGTACTGCGTTTTCGGCTGCCCTCTCATGGCAAAGCCTTTAATAGGTCGTGATATAAGGTAATTGCTGATTTTTACGTAATAATTATTATGTTCTTTACCTCCGGAATCGGTATGCTCGTTGACCTGGTACGCCTCCCCGGAGTTAAAACACGGGTGGAGTATGGAAAACACAAACTTGCCGTTGTTCTTTAAAATGTTGGGCAGGAAACCTATCATCGGCTCGATGTCCTCCATATCCATTATAGCCATCGTGCAGACAATAGAATCGAAGGCATACCCTTTGAGCTTGTTGAGGTCGTCAATATCTGTAACGTCAATCACCCGGTAATCTATTTTATCCCCCAGCGGTTTCGACCGGGCGATTTTGATAAACTCTTCTGAGAAATCGATTGCGGTAACCTTAGCCCCCAATACGGTCATCTTCCTGGTGAATTGTCCGTTGCCGCAGGCGATATCCAGAATCCTGTCACCCTGCTGTATGTCCAGTTGCTCTATCTGGTTCGGTTCAATCAGAATTTTATGGAAGTCGTTGCCTTCCCCCATGCGTTCATCCCAGTAAGCGGCGTTGGTGTTCCAGATATCGCGTACTTCATTGTTTCTTTTACTGTTCATTACGTTATCCTGCCTGTGAAATATAGATAATGTGTGCTGAATTGTAGCACCGACGGTTCCGGTTCTTCAACTCAAATTTTACAATAAAATTGATTTTTACGCCTGAATATGCTTAAATTGATAGGATGAAAGGGGAACACCGATGGACGAACTTAAAATAACCGCCGTAAAGAGGGATGTATTTGGGAAAAAGAACCGTTTCTTGCGCCGTGAGGGCATTACCCCGATACACCTGATAGGGCATAATATAGAATCACAATCTTTGCAGTGCGATACTGTCAAGCTCAAAGATATTGTTACTCATGCCGGGGCTACCCGTGTCGTCAGTCTGGAGATTGAAGGGGACAAAGAGCCGAAGAGCGTCTTTATCCGTGAAGTCCAGAGGGACCCCCTGGGAAAACAACTGTTTCATGTCGACTTCTATCAGGTGAAAAAGGGAGAGAAGATGCAGGTGGTGGTGCCCATCGTTCTGGTGGGAGAGTCCCCGATAATGAAGGGGAAGGGGCGCATGCTGTCCCACGGTATGACGGAACTCAGCATTGAGTGCCTGCCCGAAAACGTACCGCCGCAGATAGAAGTTGACATAAGTGTACTGGAAGAGTTAGAACAGGCCATTCATGTCAAGGATATTATCCTCGACCCGAGTGTTACCGTTCATGCTGACCCCGAGCAGCTGGTGGTAAAGATTACCGAGGTTATGGTTAAGGAAGAAGAGGTTGAGGTGGAAGTCGAGGAAGAGGAAGCGGTCGAGGGTGAGGCCGGAGCGGGAGCTGAAGCCAAGGCTGAGGGAGAAGCAGAAAAGCCGGCTGCTGAAGCGGCACCGGAAGAAAAAGAATAACCCGTATTGGATTGATATAGCCGACGGTTGTGGTTGGATAATGATTATTGATTTCCACACGCACGTACTGCCGCCACAGATAAAGGACGACCGCAGCCGTTATGTTGAAAGCGACTCCGCTTTCGCTCAAATATACTCCGATAAAAAGGCGAAAATCGCGACTGCCGATGACCTCATCGAAAGTATGGACGCTGATGGCGTAGATGTCTCGGTCATCGTCAATTACGGTTGGAGTACCCACGAGCTCTGCGTGGAAACCAACGATTACATTCTCGAGTCGGTAGCCCGCTACCCCAAACGCCTGGCAGGTTTCTGTGCCGTCCGGTCCTACGATGGCAAAGACTCCCTTAAAGAAATCGAACGCTGCGCCCGCGGCGGTGCAAAGGGTGTCGGCGAGATAAGACCGGATATACAATCGCCGGATATAACCAGCAAGCGGGAAATGGAGCCTTTTATAGATGTGCTACGCGAACACGGGCTGGTTTTACTAACGCATTCCTCGGAGCCGGTAGGGCATATCTACTCCGGCAAAGGTGCGGCTACCCCGGATATGCTTTACCCGTTTCTTGCCAGCTTCCCGGATTTACCGGTAGTGTGCGCTCACTGGGGGGGAGGACTACCTTTCTATACCCTGATGCCAGAGGTAAGGGAAG
>CAYYVO010000335.1:0-2218 GCA_964475175.1 uncultured Dehalococcoidaceae bacterium
TTATAATGCCGTTAAATTGAATAATCCAAAGGTCTACAAATGAGCGTAATTTTATTTTTTCTAATCATATTAGTAAATATATTAGTGGTTATTGCGTTTTATAAAGCGTGGTTCGGGAACCTTGATGAAAAGTGGCAAAATAGTCTGGACAGATTGCCCAAATACATGACGTGGAGTTTACCGAAAAGCCTAAGAGGCTTGAAGGTCTATTTCAGGATTTTAACAACTGTTTCGCTACTGGGTATATTTACTATAGATATTACATTGATAATGAAACAGTAAAACACAATCTAGTCCTTTCCCCCCATACACAAAATCCCCCTCCTTTTTAGGGAGGGGGACTCAATTACTGGATTCCTAATCGAGTTAGGAATGACGTTATTACTTTTTACGGCTGGCCGTACTTCGCCCTGATATCTTTCTTGATGAGCTTGCCCATGGGGTTGCGGGGGAGGTCGTCCACAAAGACCACCGTGCGCGGTCGTTTGAAGCTGGCCAGGCCCTGGCGGCACCACTCCATGATTTCTTCTTCCGTGGGTTTTTCGCCTTTCTTGGGAATCACCACAGCGCGCGGTTCCTCACCCCAGGTCTCGTCGGGCACGCCGATAACGGCCACATCCTCTACCTTGGGATGCTCGCGGATGACGTTCTCAATCTCCTCGGGGGAGATGTTCTCCCCGGCGCGAATAATCATATCACTGGAACGACCTGAAAGGAAGTAATAGCCGTCCTCGTCCACATAGCCGACGTCGCCGGTATGCACCCAGCCGTCCTTATCGATTGTCTTGGCTGTCTTTTCTTCATCCTTCCAGTAGCCGCTCATGACCCGCTGTCCCCTGGCGAGAATCTCGCCGACCTCGTTAGGACCGAGCGCATTCCCATCGTCATCGACAACCTTCATTTCGACGTCGGACATCGGCTTGCCGATAGATGCCAGTCTCTTAAGTTTCTTTTCCTTCTCTTCCTCAGTGCCGGTGAGAACATGGTCCTCCGGCCCCAGCGCGGTAATGGTGGAGGCCGTTTCCGTCTGGCCGAAGGCATTGATAAAGTTGACGCCGGGGAACTCCTCCAGCGCCTTGCGGATGACTGGCAGCGGCATGGGAGCAGCGCCATAGGTAATTACACGCAGGCTGCTGAGGTCGTGCTTTTTAAAATTGGGGTGGTCGAGCAGCTGCTTAAGCATGGTGGGCACCATCATGGCGCGGTTGGCTTTTTCAGTCTCCACCAGGGTCATCCATTCCTCGGGCTCGAACTGTCGCTCCATTACCAGCGTACGGCCGCCGTAAATGGCCGCCATCATCGCCTGTATCCCGGCGACGTGGTAAAGCGGCACGGTGAGGATATTGCTTTCATCGGACTCCGGGTCGGCGGGGGTGACATTCTCCAGCATGTAACTGCTGAAGCTGGTGTGGGACAGCATGACTCCCTTGGGAAATCCGGTAGTTCCGGCGGTGTACATCAATATCGTGGTTTCTTTTTCGTCTATCTCGGTAAATACTTCGTCGGCCGGCGAGGAAGATATGATTTCTTCGTAATAGAGCATGCCGTCATGCTTTTCTTCTATAGAAATCAGGTTTTTCAGGGTCTTAACGTTAGGCTGTATCGACTGAATCATCGGTACGTAGCGTTCGCCGGCGATCATGGTGGTGGCTCCGGCTGAATTGAGCATGTAGTCGAGTTCTTTTTCCTTGGCCCTGAAGTTCAGCGGCAGATAAATTGCCCCCATTTTGGCCACGGCGAAATAGGTCTCCACGCACTGATTACAGTTAACCTGGATGAAAGATACCCTTTCACCCTTCTTCACACCGAGTTTCACAAGGCCGTTGGCCAGACGGTTGACGCGCTCGTTGAGCTGGCTGAAAGTGTACCTTTTGCCTTCAAAGACTATGGCGTCTTTATCAGGGCAGATGGCTGTAGCGATATTAAGAAAATCCGTAGTGTTCACTCTATTCCTCCAAACCTTTTTTTACGTAACCAGTTGAATATTTTAACTCAAAAACAGGGTGAAAATCAAACTGAAGCAGAGAAGAAAGCAGCAGAAAAAGGCTATTGACCGGCTCTTTCTTTCACCTTTTCCACCACTTTGGCCATAGTCTCCCCGGCCTTTGCCCTGATAAGGACGGATGCCTGGCGGTCCATGGGAGTATCGCTCAGGTTGACGATAACAAGCCTGGCTCCGGACTCCACGGCATATATCGGCATAAAGGCCGCCGGATAG
>CAYYVO010000336.1:0-2214 GCA_964475175.1 uncultured Dehalococcoidaceae bacterium
GGGTACTTTGAGGCCGACCTGTTTTACTGCAAGGGATGTGGCATCTGTGCCAGGGAGTGCTGGCCCAGGGTGATAACAATGGTAGAGGAGGAGGAATAATGACGACGACAAGAGTAGGTATCGAGGTTTCTATCGCGCTGGCCGATGCTGTAAAGCTGGCTAATCCGGATGTCATCGCGGCCTATCCCATAACCCCCCAGACACACATCGTTGAGCACCTGGCGGAGCTGGTCGCTAACGGCGAGCTGGATGCCGAATATATACCGGTGGAGTCGGAGCACTCTGCCATGAGCGCTTGCCTCGGTTCGGCCGCTGCCGGCGCCCGGACCTTTACGGCCACTGCCAGTCAGGGACTGGCATTGATGAACGAAGTCGTTTACGTCGCCCCGGCGATGAGACTTCCCATTGTTATGGCAGTCGCCAACCGGGCGCTTTCGGCGCCGCTGAGCATCTGGTGCGACCATTCGGACATGATGTCGATAAGGGATGTTGGGTGGATTCAGATAATCGCCGAAAACGGCCAGCAGTGTGTGGATAATATTATCTGCGCCTTTCGTATAGCCGAAGACCGGCGTGTGCTTCTGCCAGCGATAGTGCACCTGGACGGTTTTAACCTGACGCACGTTATCGAGCCGATTATCTACCCGGAACAGGAAGCTGTCGATAAATTCCTGCCGCGCAATGATTTCCCGCTGCCGCTAAATCCCGATGACCCGGTTGCCATGGGCGACTTCGCCCCGCCGGTTATTTTCACCGAGGCAAAATGGGCCCAGGAGGTAGCGATAAAAGAGTCTAAGCAGGTGATAAAGGAAATCTGGGACGAGTTTAATCATTCCTTCGGCCGGCAATACGTGCCGGTAGAGAAATATCACAGCGATGGCGCCAGGGTCGTTCTACTGACCCTGGGCAGCATAGGAGAGACTGCCTCGGTAGCTATCGACGAGATGCGGGAAAAGGGTATGGATGTCGGCCAGATAAGACTGCGTCTCTGGAGGCCTTTCCCATTCGAAGAGCTGCGCGAAGCCGTTAAGGATGCGGATGTGCTTATCGTCATGGACAGGGCGATATCTTTCGGCGGACCGGGCGGGCCGGTTGCGTCCGAGGTCAAAGCCGCCCTTTATAATCAGGCCAAAAAGCCCGTAGTTGTAAGCTTCGTGGGCGGACTGGGCGGACGTGATGTCACCGTCTCCGATTTCGAGGATATCGTCAAGAAGGGCACTCTGGTCGCCCGGACGGGAAGCAAGAACGAATACGAGATTTACGGGGTGAGGGAATAATGGAAAAATACGCGGTTTACGTACCTCGACTTGTTAAGCAACAGGAGAATTTTGCACCGGGTCACCGCGCCTGCATAGGCTGCGGCGAGGCATTGTCGATGCGGCAGGCATTCAAAGCCCTCGATAATAACATTATCGTCGTCAACGCCACCGGCTGCATGGAGATTTTCGCCTCGCAGCTACCGCTCACCTCCTGGCACCTTCCCTGGATACATACGCTGTTCGAGAACGCGGCGGCGGTGGCTTCCGGCATTGAGGCAGGCTATAAAGCCATGAAGAGGAAGGGTGTGCTGCTGCCGGAGAACACTAAAGTGGTCGCCATCGGCGGCGACGGCGCCACCAGCGACATCGGCCTACAGGCGATTTCAGGAGCTTTGGAGCGAGGTCACGATTTTACCTATATCTGCTTCGATAACGAGGCCTACATGAACACCGGTATCCAGAGGTCTTCGGCGACGCCTTTCGGGGCGATGACTACCACCTCGCCGGTGGGCAAGAATAGTATCGGTCAGTTCAGCTGGAAGAAAAATATGCCGGAGATTGCCGCAGCCCACAACATCCCGTATGTGGCTACGGCCACCCACGGTTATCCCTTCGACCTGATGGCGAAGGTCCGCAAGGCCGTAAACACCCAGGGGCCGGCATACGTCCATATTCTTTCGGTCTGCCCTACCGGCTGGCGGAGCGCTACGGATACGGTCAACCGTCAGTCACGCCTGGCCGTGCAGACAGGTACGTTCCCTCTCTACGAGGTTGAAGATGGCGTATACAAAATGAGCATTGACCTTCCCAAACTCAGACCGGTGAAAGACTACCTGAAAATACAGGGACGGTTCCGCCATCTCAGCGATGATATTATTAAGCAGATACAGGACAGGGTGGAATTAGAATATAACAAAATAATGGAGAAGGCTAACACTGGCACCAGAAGAGCAAA
>CAYYVO010000337.1:0-2212 GCA_964475175.1 uncultured Dehalococcoidaceae bacterium
GAATAATAGGTGCTGGAAAGGCCGGAACGGCATCGTAATCAGCGGGTATTTTGTACCGGTGTTAAAATCGGTCATGTTTCCCCGGGCCAGCTTAGTTCGCACCCTGACTTCCCGGGATTCTCTGCCGAGTTTTTCCCGGCATTTTTCGAGCATATACGGCGAGAGGTCCAGCCCGGTTATTTTACAGCCGGCCGTAGCGGTAGGGATAAGGACACGCCCGGTGCCGCAGCCAAGTTCCAACGTGTGCCCGCCGGCTTTCTTCGAGTAGTCTATGAAGAAACTGATATCTTGGGGACGCCTGGTTTCGTACATCGCGTCGTAGTATTCGGCAACGAATCCCTGGACTTCATAACCGCCATAATTGTTTTTCATAGCTAAACCTTACTCCACGTATTATATACACATTTACCATATAGTGGGAAATACCTGTAAAGAAAATGGGGCAGAGGATTGTTTTACTATCCCGATTTCGGTAATCCTATCCACCGGGGCGTCCGTTCCAGATAATTGCGGTAGGTATCGCCGAATTTTTCAAGGCAGAAATTTTCTTCGCGTAAGGCCTCCAGGCGCTGCAGGATAACGGAAACGATTGTCAGAAGGAAGAACAGCCACGAGACGGTGGCAAGGCTCACTCCGATATATACCAGGAACATGGAAAGATACATAGGGTGCCGGGAATATCTATATACCCCAAAGGTTGTAGGTGTATCAACCGGCGATGCCGCGAAATTGAGCGTGGCAGTAATAAGCACGACCAAGCCGAGAATGAAAAAGGCAAGTCCGGTATAAAACCACGCCGTCCCCAGGTAAAAGGGGAGAAAGATAGAGTAAATAGTTGCCGCAAACCAGGCTACCGACATAGCCGAGCCGAGCCGCTGGTCCGATTTATTCCGCTTCATGTCGGAGGGGTGCCCCGTCCTTTGAATCAGTTTATTGCTGGCAAGAGCTACCACCAGCCACTGCAGCAGGAAGACGCACATGAAAAGCCAGGCATTCCAGACACCTATTTCAAAGGCTGGTATCCACGACATTTTTACACCTCACACCCTGGTTCTCCCTCAATAGTATACCAAGTATAGACAAGAGTATGAGAGGAGTGCAACCCCTCAAAAAAAATTACCCTTCCCTTCAAGGGAAGGGAGTCAGGGAGATAGGTTGCAAATAATCTATCTAAAACTCCGACCTGCCCTCTAAAGCCCTGGTGAGTGTAACGTCGTCGGCGTATTCAAGCTCGGTGCCGTAGGGGAGGCCGCGGGCGAGGCGGGTGGCTTTAATGCCGAGGGGGGCAATAACGCGGCTGAGGTACATGGCGGTCTGCTCGCCTTCGAGGTTGGTATTGGTCGCCAGGATGACCTCTGTAACCGTATTATTCTTGAGCCGGTTGAGCAGCTCCCGGATGTGTATGTCGTCGGCGCCGATACCCTCGGTGGGCGAAATAGCGCCGTGCAGCACGTGATAGAGACCCTTGTAAACGCCGGTGTGCTCCAGCGCCAGGATATCCTGCGGCTGCTCAACGATACAGACCTGGCTGGTATCGCGCTGAGGATTGCTGCAGATGGGGCAGGGGTCGTCCTCGGTGACGTTGCAGCAGGTGGAGCAGAGAGTAATCCTTTGTTTCAGAGAAAGCAGCGCCTCGACGAGGTCTTTAGACTGTTCCTCGGGGGAGCGGAGGAGGTAGAAGGTAATACGCTGGGCGCTCTTGGGCCCGATGCCCGGCAGCTTGCTGAATTCTTGAACGAGTCTGCCGATGGCGTCACTGGCGGGGGTGGGGTCCTGTTTTGACACTGGTACTCCTTAATCTACTTATCAATGTCATTCCAGCGCAGGCTGGAATCCACTTTTTGTCAGTGTACAAACTAAATAACAGTCAGATGGATTCTGGCTTTCGCCAGAATGACATCATTTATTCTGCGCTACATCAGCCCCGGGATTTTCAGTCCGCCGGTAAGTCCGCCCAACTGTTTGGCGGCGGCTTCCTGCGCCTTGGCCTGGGCTTCGCGGACAGCGGCCAGCACCATATCCTCGAGCATTTCCACGTCCTCGGGGTCGACCACGTCCGGCGATATCTTGACCGACTGTATCGCTTGTTGACCGTTCATCACCACGGTTACGGCGCCGCCGCCGGAACTGGCCTCCACGTTGAGATTGGCAAGTTCTTCCTGAGCTTTAGCCAGCTGGGCCTGAAGTTGCTGGGCCTGCTGCATCATACGTT
>CAYYVO010000338.1:0-2203 GCA_964475175.1 uncultured Dehalococcoidaceae bacterium
GTCTCACGGCCTGCATGACTTCTGCCCTTTTAAGGCCCGGCATCCTCGTGGGCAAGCCGGCCGATTCGATGACATCCTCCAAACGGCTGACATCACTATCGCTGAGGATATCCATCAGGCAGGAGATTCTGCCCGCCGCCACCATGCCGACAGCCACAGCCTGCCCGTGCTTTAATTTAAAGCCGGAGACGGACTCCACGGCGTGTCCGATAGTATGCCCGTAGTTGAGAATACGCCGCAGTCCCGATTCTTTTTCGTCCTGGGCCACGATTTCGGCTTTTATCCTGGCTGTCTCCAGTACGATATCCTCAAGGACCACCGGATGAAGTTCCCTGGCCTTCTTCATATTTATATCAAGGTAATTAAAGAGGTTTCGATTCCTGATAGCGGCACTCTTGATAACCTCGGCCATTCCGTTGGCCAGTTCCGCTTCGGGGAGTGTCAGCAGAGTATCTATATCAGCGACGACCAGTAACGGCTGGTAGAATGCGCCTATCATATTCTTCATATGTCCATGGTCGACGGCCGTTTTACCGCCGATGCTGCTATCGACCTGCGCCAGCAGGGTTGTCGGTATCTGTACCAGCGGTACTCCCCGCATATAGGTAGCCGCCACGAATCCGGCCAGGTCTCCGATTACCCCACCCCCCAGGGCAATAACCGGGGTAGTTCTTTCAGCATAAGCCTCGGTTAATCCGTTATAAATTCTGCCGGCATTATCAAGTGTCTTCTGCTCTTCCCCCGGCGGCACCTCTATAATGGTGACGTCGAAACCGGCATTTCCCAAAGCCTCGTTTACAGCGTCCCCGTAAAGAGCCCTCACGTTAGTATCGGTAATAACAACCGTTTTGCCGGAGAAATCCCTTTCTTTCAGCCACAGTCCCAGCTTCGATATTAACCCGGTGCCGATGCGTATATCATAGCTACGGCTGCCCAGCTCCACTTTTACCTTTTTCATTGATGCCATTGTACCTCTAGTTACATATGTATGCAATAACAATACGTATCAGGGCACATTCGACGATTTTTTACAGCCTTCAACCGTTAACTATAGATGGATTTTCAAGACCGGGATTTCTAAGAAAAGTAAGGATGAAAAGATAAGGCAACGGCATTTCCGGATGATAAATTATTTTAAGACTAATTTATTCGTAGTTTCCCCTGTAAAAATGTTGACAGATGATATCAATTTATGATAAATTTAATATTTAGTGCTCAGAATTCAAGGATAGTGGATAAATCGGGCAAAATACCCCGGTTTATGACTAGAATTCTGGAATGGATGAGCTGTGGCTCATCCATTGTAATTGTAGGGGGATAGGAAAGAAAAAATGCCAACGATAAATCAACTGGTCCGCAAGGGGCGCCGCAAGGCCTCCAAGAAGGATAAAACGCCGGCCCTGGGTTATACGTATAACTCGTTGAAGAACCGTGTCCAGCATGGTAAAAGCAGCCCGCAGAAACGCGGCGTCTGCGTTCAGGTAAAGACGACTACTCCCAAGAAGCCCAATGCGGCGCTGCGGAAAATCGCCAGGGTACGGCTCACCAACCACATGGAAGTAACCGCCTATATACCCGGTGAAGGCCACGAACTTCAGGAACACTCGGTAGTATTGATTCGCGGCGGTCGTGTTAAAGACCTGCCCGGCGTCCGCTACCACATAGTCCGCGGGGCGCTGGATACCACCGGCGTATCCAACCGCAATCAGGGCCGGAGTAAATACGGGGCCAAGAGGCCCAAAAAGTCCGAAGTCGTTTAGTTAAGAGGATATCATGCCGAGAAGAGCCAGAGCAGAAAAAAGAGAGGTTATCCCCGATGCCAAATACCGCAGCACGACCGTAGCTCGGTTGATTGCTAAAGTAATGTTGTGCGGTAAGAAGAGGACAGCCGAGAATATCGTCTACGGGGCGCTTGAAAAGCTGGGGCAGCAGGTCTCCAAAGACCCTGTAGCGGCACTGGAACAGGCAGTGAGAAACGCCACACCCCTTCTCCAGGTGAAGCCCAGGCGGGTCGGCGGCGCTACCTACCAGGTGCCGGTTGAAGTACTGCCCGACCGCGGGCTCTTCCTGGCTCTGACCTGGCTGATAACTTCAGCCCGTGCCCGTAAAGGCAAGGCGATGATTGAAAAACTGGCCGATGAGCTCACCGACGCTTTTCAGGGACAGGGCACCACAATTAAAAAACGTGAAGATACGCATAGAA
>CAYYVO010000339.1:0-2173 GCA_964475175.1 uncultured Dehalococcoidaceae bacterium
CCTGACCGAAGCGCTACTCAAACGGGGTGATGAAGTCGTCGTCGTGGATGACGATGATAATATTCTCCTCGTCGAGCAGTACCGCAAACCGGTGGAGAAGGAACTGCTTGAGATTCCCGCGGGCGGCATCGACGAGGGTGAAGATGCTGAGACAGCGGTTATCCGGGAGATGCGCGAGGAAACGGGCTTCCGGCCGGGGAAACTGGTGAGGCTGGGAGGCTTCTACTCGGCGCCTGGATACGCAACCGAGTACCTTTACCTATACCTGGCGACCGACCTGACGCCGGCGCCGCTGGAGGCCGAGGACACACCCGGTATCAATGTTGTGCGTGTGCCCGTGCCGCAAATAGTCGATTTATTAACCTCGGGTAAAATAGAGGACTCCAAAAGCGTCGCCGGGCTGCTGCTGTACCTGGAATACCGCAAGAGCCACTGAACCTAAGTTTGCACGAAGCTATTGTTCCCACCACTCGCCGATGAAGAAAATCCGGCTGTCATCCGCAGAAAACACGGGTGCCTGGCAAAGGAAATCAGGAGGGAAATAGGCTGGGGTAATATTTGTTAGCCCGGAGTCGTCCGCGTTCATGACGTAGATATCATATTTTCCCTCTTCGCCGATTGCCGCTACGACGAAAACCATTTTATCCCCCGCATGCGACCACTCGACGATGCCCTGGCTGTAGCCGGTGTCCGTCAGGCGGATTTCGTCCGTGCTATCGCTGCCGATGGTGTAAATGTTATAGTTGCCGTGTGGCGATGCGTCACCCTCAAGGCGCTCAAAGGATATCAGGCTGCCATCGGGGCTTAACCGGGGGTCGTAATCGCCAAAAGGCAGGTTGGCTTTGCCCCATTCCCCCGCCCGGGGAGGGTTGGTAATAGGAACGGGATTCGAACCGTCATCCCGCATAATCCAAATACGGCTTTCGGCGGTAAAGACGATGTTATTATTCACCCAGTCGATATCGGCGTCATGGGAGCCGGAATCATAAAGCATCCTTTGATTGGCGCCGTCCGGCTCCATGAGATAGATATCCAGGTCGGTATCGCGCCAGGAAAGGAACGCCAGCCGGACACCATCAGGCGACCATACCGGATAAACATCCATTTGGTCGTTGTTGGTAAGTCTGGTAAACTCCCCGCTTTTCAGACTGAATGTGCATATCTCGGCGTTTTCGTAGGCATCCCCGTCGAAATAACGGGTAAAAGCCAGCGTGTCGCCGGGACTATTGAGATTCAGACTCTCTATCTTAGATGTGAAACTGCAGAGCACCTCGACATCTTCTGTGCCTAAATCCAGCGCATAAATACCCCATCTTTCATCGTGGGGCACAGTCTTCGGCTCCGGTTTGTCCGGCGTTATGATGGGTTTTTCCGGGGCTTCCGGTGTTGCATCAGAGCACCCGGCGACACCAATGATGCAAAGGCAGATTAATGATATAAGAGCCAGCAGGTACGGATAACGCCTGATACGGTTTCTTTCTGTCCCGGATGTCTCCATACCCGCTAGTGCTTCCAGTCGAGGTGCCTTCCCCCCATCAGGTGCATATGGAGATGGAACACCACCTGTCCCGCGTCCGGCCCGCTGTTAATGGTCAGCCGGTATCCCTTTTCGGATAGCCCCTGCTCCCTGGCTACCTGGTTGGCAGCGCGGGTCATCTTGCCGACAACAGGAGTGTCTTCTTCGGACATTTCAGCCAGCGAGGTGATATGTTTCTTGGGGATGACGAGTAGATGAACCGGCGTCAGCGGCCTGACATCGGGGAAAATGACGACATCATCATCCTGATAGAGAATTTCCGCTGGTATTTCGCCGCTGGCAATCTTACAGAAAATGCAGTCGCTATCTTTCGATTCCAGTTTCATTTACCTGCCTTACAGATCTATCCAGATTTTAGAGGCGCCGGCAGGGGTCGGCGGGCCTTTCATATCCAGAACAGTGGCCCTGGCGTTCGCCACTTTAAAGGCCCCTACGTAGTCCCAGCCGTTCTTTTCGATACCCGGCTTATAAAAGGGACGTTTTTCTACGATCGCTTTTTTCAGCTCCATATCCTTCACCAGTTGGAGCTGGCCGCTGACTCTCACCTGAACGCCGTCGGCGTAATAGCATATTTCAGTTTCGGGGTTGTTGATAAGCTGCCTGTAAACCTCTTTGTCCGACTGCATGGAAAAGATG
>CAYYVO010000340.1:0-2151 GCA_964475175.1 uncultured Dehalococcoidaceae bacterium
CACCCCAGGGACTACCGGCAGGCAGTTCCTAAAAAGATGCGCCGCCTGGCTATAAAATGCGTCCTCTCCGCCAAGGCGGGAGACGGCGAACTCAAGGTGCTGGAAAGCTTTGATTTTTCCGAGCCCGGGACAAAGAAAATGGCCGAGGTGCTGGCAGCGCTTGGTGTAGAATCATCGACGCTCATCGTTACCCCGGAGCCGGAAGAAAACGTCATAAAATCGGCCCGCAATTTGCAGAAAGTAAAGACGATGCCGGCCGGTGTACTTAATATTAGAGATATCCTCTCCCACAAGACGCTGCTCATGACCGAGGCTGCGGTCCGGGCGGCGGAAAGACTGTGGGGAAACGGAACATCAGAAGGGGGTGACAATGCATCTGTATGAGGTGCTGCGCCGTCCGCTGATAACCGAGAAAAATACAGAGCTTCAGGCTCTGAATAAGTACGCCTTCGAGGTAGCCAATGAGGCCAACAAGCCACAGGTTAAGCAGGCTGTAGAAAAGGCCTTTAACGTTAAAGTAACCGGGGTCAACATGGTTACTATGAAGGGCAAGACCCGCCGCGTGGGGCGGCGGCAGATACTGACGCGACCCTGGAAAAAAGCTATCGTTACCCTCCAAATAGGTGACAAGATTGAATTTTTCGAGGGTGTTTAAAGGAGTAGTGTAAAAAAGTGGCACTAAAGATATATCGACCGACTTCCCCGGGCAGACGGGGTATGAGCGGCTACACCTTTGACGAGATAACCAGGGATAAGCCGGAAAAATCGCTGCTTAAACCGCTAAAGAAACAGGCCGGCCGCAATAACCGTGGTAAAATAACCGTGCGGCATCGTGGCGGCGGTTCCAAGCGCCGTCTCCGCGTTATAGACTTCAAGCGGGATAAGATTGACATTCCGGGTCGCGTGGCCTCGATTGAGTACGACCCCAACCGCACGGCTCGTATTGCGCTTATCTTCTATGTCGACGGGGAAAAACGTTATATCCTGGCCCCTCTAGGACTTAATGTCGACGACATGATAATGTCCGGCGATAATGCCGAGATTAAACCGGGGAATTGTTTACCCCTTAATCAGATGCCTTCAGGTACGGAGGTGCATAATATTGAAATGGTACCGGGCAAAGGCGGCCAGATGGCACGCAGCGCCGGGCAATCCGCCCAGCTGATGGCCAAAGAAGGCGATTATGTTTTACTACGTTTACCGTCCGGTGAGCTCCGCCGTGTCCTCAGCAAATGTAAAGCGACCATCGGTCAGATCGGGAATATCGAACATCAGAATATCAGCCTCGGTAAGGCCGGGCGCAAGAGGTACATGGGATGGCGCCCTACTGTAAGGGGCTCCGCCATGACCCCTCGCGACCATCCCCATGGCGGCGGCGAGGGCCGTTCGCCAATTGGTATGCCCGGACCCAAGACGCCCTGGGGCAAACCGGCCCTGGGCTATAAAACACGCAAGCCCAAGGCTTCCGACCGGATGATAGTAAAACGCCGTAATAAATAGGCGATTAGAGAGGTAATATGTCAAGGTCAACGAAAAAGGGACCGGCAGTAGATGTAAAGCTGGAGAAGAAAATAGACGCCGCGATACGCTCGGGCAAGAAAACTGTAATTAAGACCTGGGCGCGGTCGTCGACTATTCTACCGCAGATGGTCGGATTGACTATCGGCGTCCATGACGGTCGCAGACATGTTCCTATCTATGTCAATGAAAACATGGTGGGTCATAAACTGGGCGAGTTCGCCAACACGAGGACCTTCCGGGGTCACGTATCCAGGGGCGAAAAGGTAACCCAGGTCAGGAAGAGATAATAGTAACGCAATTGAGACAGGTGTAAGAAAAAGTGGAAGTTAAAGCCATAGCCAAGAATACAGGTTTACCGGCCAGCAAGGTCCGTCCGCTGGTGGATATGGTGCGGGGCAAAAGTGTAGAAGAGGCATTGACGTTGCTCCAGTTTACGCCGACGCCTAAGGCAAAACTCGTCGCCAAACTGGTGAAGTCGGCCTCCTCCAACGCCGAGAACAATTTCCAGATGGACCCCGCTGATTTAAAGGTCGTTAAAATTTATGTCGATGAAGCGCGCAGTATGCGCCGGTACCGGCCGCGGTCGAGGGGGCGTCCCAGCCCTATTAGAAAACGCTCGAGCCATATAAC
>CAYYVO010000341.1:0-2133 GCA_964475175.1 uncultured Dehalococcoidaceae bacterium
CACTGGCTCGAGCCAGGGCAAAGACCACCATCGAGATAACGATGAGGGTTATTAGCGTCTGAAATATGCGTAATATTATAAAACGCGCCATCTCGTCCTTTTTATGTAGCTACGTATATAACCCGTGCTTTTCTTTAACGCGTCGGGTCATCGCACGCACATTTTTCAAATTAACCGTTTTACCCGATGCCAGCACCCATGGCGGGGAGTAAATCCCCGCCTTTGCCCGCGGCATTGTCTGCTGCCAGCATTGGTTACGCATGTTTTCAGGTACGCCCGTATACCAGAGCTGCTTGCTTATTAATCATTATTCAGGTTATATCTCTAGAGTTTGCTTAGCCAGGGTGGTACACGCATATTCTAAGTACCGGTTAGGTCTGCCCCCTGGTAATGTGTAAAAACACGATGGTACCGGTGCCCGGTCTGGCGTTAGCTACGACCGGACGAACCATCCTGGTCCTAGCCACATCCAGCGCCTTAAGCAAACCCCGGTTGCCGGTACCATCACTATTTCTTCTCGGAATATTACCGTTATGAGCAATAGACTTCGCTTAAAATTATTACAAACTTAACTTATTTTTTCTTGATGCCGGCAAAACCGCCGTAAATGTTGTACTGGAAGCTCAGTGTCCATTCGCCGATGTCATCACTCACCGCATAATAGCTGTACAGTTTCACAATGCCGGGGCAAACGTACTCGTCGAGGAAATACTCTACGGTCTCCTGGAAAAGCGCTATCTGAGTTGCCTGGTCCGCAGACGTGGTGATACTTGCCCAGAGGCCATCATAGGTCGAGTCATGTAGCAATTGCCAGTTGCCTTCCGAATGCATGGCGCTGAAAATGAACGGGATGCTGACCTGCATGGTCGGCATATTCCAGATAGCGGCAGCGCCGTGGAGTGTAGTGTCAGACGCTCCATACATTCCCGACCTTAGTTCCCCTCCTTCTATGTTCACCACTTCGGTCTGGACGCCCACGGCATTCCAGTAATTCGAGATGATCATGTTTAAATCAGGAAGCCAGGCACCACCCATAGTGTGAGAAAATATCTTAATCACCGGGTCCGCGAAGGCGTCCGGGTATCCCGCCGCCTGAAGCAGCTCCTTGGCTTGATCGGGATCATATTCAAAGTATTTGTCTTCCCATGCCGGGTCAAATCCCCAGCTGGATGGGGCCGTCCAGACAACGCCTCCCGGTTCGGCAAGACCATTGAAGAATTCATCCGCAATCTCCTGGCGGTTTATCGCCAGCGACAGAGCCTTGCGAACATCTAGGCTGGATATTGGCCCATCAGTAGCCCAGTAACCCATTAAGGGTATTACCGGCTGGCAAGGGCGGCCCAGGATTCGCAGTTCGTAACCTTCATCCCGTACCTCAAGGGCCTCATCCATATTGACGGCGACAATATCAATCTCTCCGTTCCTGAGCTTGGCTAAAGCAGTACTGGACTCGGGAACCAGCTCAATGATCAGGTTTTTCCATTCCGGGGTGATGCGCCAGTGGTCCGGTACTGCCTCACATTCGATACTCACACCCGGGGTGAGTTTGACAAACTTCCAGGGAGCTGTTCCGATGGGATGCTCTCTGAAATAATCATCCCCAACTTCCTCAATATATTTCTTGGGAACGATAGTGCAACCCCAGATAGAGGTATAGAACGTGTAGTTGACCTTTGTACAATAGATTTTCACCGTGTAATCATCCGGGCACTCGATACGGTCGATGGTTTCGCTATATTCGCCTTTCCACGGTGAGCTCGAGCCGTCCACCTGGACGCGCTCGATACTGAATTTGACATCGGCGGAGGTAAGCGGGTCGCCGTTGTGGAACGTTACACCATCCCGGATATTAAATGTCCAGACCAGCCCGTCATCGCTTACCGACCAGTCCGTAGCCAGCTCTCCGATGAAGTTACCATCCGCATCGATACCTACCAGGTGTTCCCAAAACAGGAACTCAAAATCTGTCAGGAGGTTCGGGTCGGTAGTCTCTATCCAGGCAGAAACGCAAGCACGCAATGTGCCGGTTGGACCCGCTGGTGCTGGTTCCGGTGTCGGAGTTGGTTCCGGTGTCGGGGTTGGTTCTGGTGTCGGGGTTGGTTCCGGTGTCGGGGCTGGTCCCGGTGTCGGGGT
>CAYYVO010000342.1:0-2119 GCA_964475175.1 uncultured Dehalococcoidaceae bacterium
AGCTGGGTCTGACCTCCGACTTCGTCCTACGCAAGGCATGGGAACAGGCGGATAGATATTCTCCGGCGCGTATACGGGATGTGTATCACCGACTTTTAGAGACCGACCTCGCTATCAAGACGGGAAAATTCGACGGCGAGATTGCCCTAAACGTGTTGATTACCGAGCTGGGGCAGCGGGGCGCCGTTTCAGCTTGACAAATTATCTAAATAAGATAAAGTAATAATAACATGACTGGGCAGAACGGCACGCCGGTTCTGGCGGTAGACATCGGCGGCACCAAGATAATGACCGCCATTATTTCCGCCGAAGGTAAAATGCTGGCCAGTGACGTTTGCCCGACCCTCGCCGCCGGAGGAGTATCAGCGGTAATCGAGCGACTTTTCTCCGCCATCGATAGCTTTCTGAATCGGAACAGCCTGCAGCCCTCGCAACTTTCCAGTATTTCCATTGCCTGCGCCGGCGGGATTGATACCGGACGCGGCATGGTGGTTACTCCTTCTCCCAATATGCCTGGCTGGACAGATATTCCCCTCGTTGAGAAAACACAGGAAAAGTTCAAAGTAGACGCCTTTCTGCTTAATGATGCCAGCGCTGCCGCCATCGGCGAGCACCGTTACGGCGCCGGGAGGGGAGTTAACAATCTTGTCCTGTTTACGCTCGGCACGGGCATCGGTGGGGGAGTCATTGCTGACGGTGAGCTGTATTTAGGGGCTGCCGGCGCCGCGGCGGAAATAGGCCACATGACAATAGATGCCGGTGGTCCGGAATGCGGCTGCGGTAATACAGGATGTCTTGAAGTGCTGGCCTCCGGTACCGCCATGACCAAAGACGCCGTAAGCCGTGTTAAAAAGGGAGAAGAGACTTCTCTTCTGGATATGGTGAACGGGGACGTAAATAAAATCACTGCAGAGACCGTCGCGACTGCAGCCCGAAACGGTGACGCCCTGGCTGTGGCTGTTTTAAAAAGGGCTGGATACTACTTGGGTATCGGTATGGTAAACGTAGTTAATATCTTCAACCCCGAGATGATTGTTCTCGGCGGAGGCATGGCCGAGCTCGGTAATTTATTCATCGGGCAGGGGAGGCGGATGGTGGCGGAAAGGGCTTTCCCGGTATCTGCCGGTACAGTTAAAATCGTCACGGCGCAACTCGGAAACGAGGCGGGGGTCTACGGCGCGGCCGCCTATGCCCTCGGGCAGGTGACGGGGAGAAAGAAATGAAAGTCCGCAAAGCGGTCATCATCGCGGCGGGGCGTGGGACGAGGTTCCTGCCGTTTACCAAGTCCGTCCCCAAAGAAATGCTTCCCCTGGTAGACGCCCCGCTGCTGCATTACTCGGTCGCCGAGGCGGTCGCCTCCGGCATCGAGCAGATAATCATCGTCACCGCCCCAGGGAAAGAGGCTATAGAGCACTATTTAGCCCCGGACGAAGCCCTTGAGTGCTTTCTGGAGGACAAGGGGGATGAAGAGCACCTCGACCAGGTGCGCGGCATATGCAGGATGGCAGAAGTCAGCTACGTCACGCAGGAGGAGCAGCTGGGACTGGGGCACGCTGTACTGACTGCCCGCGAGGCTGTCGGCAAAGAGCCGTTCGCCGTGATTCTGCCGGACGATATCTATGAAAGCAAAATACCCGCCATAAAGCAGATGCTGGCGGTTTACGATAAATATCAGGCCAACGTGGTGGCCGTGGAAAGTGTCAGCCGGGAAGACGTTTCCCGCTACGGCATTATAAAGTCGGGGGATAGCACCGGAAACATCCATGAGGTGTTGAGCCTGGTGGAAAAGCCGCCGCCGGAGCAGGCGCCCTCCAACCTGGCGATAGTGGGCCGCTATGTTTTCCTCCCGGAGATATTCGAGATGCTGGCGAATACCCCGCCGGGTCGTGGGGGAGAGATACAGGTGACCGACGGCATGCAGGCGCTCCTGAAGAAACAGAAGCTCTACGCCATAGAGATAGAAGGCATACGCCATGACACCGGCAATCCGCTGGGCTGGCTGAAGGCCAACCTGGCGCTGGCTCTGAAAGACGAGAATATGGGCCCTAAGTTGAGAGAGTATATTAAAAAGCTGCTGTGATTAATTTTAAGTTTACCGCCCCGCCACCCTTTTAATAGC
>CAYYVO010000343.1:0-543 GCA_964475175.1 uncultured Dehalococcoidaceae bacterium
AGCGGTTTAAGTCCCAGGTGATTGAGCATGGCCGGGTGGCCGGCTTCAGCCGAGGCATGGGCGGCAATAAGATAGTCTTTCAGCTGCGGCGCCAGCGCCGATGCAATAAGGGCAGCAGCTCCCGAGATAAAGCCGTCGATGACGATGGGGATACGTTTGGCAGCAGCGCCCAGCATGACTCCTACCAGTCCCCCGATTTCAAAACCGCCGACCTTCGTTAGGACGTCCAGCGGTTTGGAAGGGTCGGGCTTATTTACCTTTATAGCGCGCTCGACGACGGTTACCTTGTGGTCGAGTTGTTCGTCGGTGAGGCCGGTGCCGCGTCCGGTAGCTTCTCTGGGTGACTTTCCCGATATTGCGGCAAAGATAGCGCTGCTGGCGGTGGTATTGCCGATTCCCATATCACCGGTACCGACTATATCCAGTCTGTTAGCTGCCTCGCCGTTTACGATTTCTATTCCGGCTTCGATGGCTTTCACGGCCTGTTCCCCGGTCATAGCAGGACCCTGGCATATATTTTTCGTGCCATAGCCTATTTTCCTG
>CAYYVO010000343.1:553-2106 GCA_964475175.1 uncultured Dehalococcoidaceae bacterium
AGCTGTGGGTGCGGCTTGAGGTCGCTGGCTACTCCAATGTCCACGAAGACAATCCTGGCCCCCACCTGGCGCGCCAGCACGTTGATGCCGGCCCCGCCCCGCAGAAAGTTTTCCACCATCTGGGTGGTGACTTCCTGGGGCCAGTTGCCCACTTTTTCCGCGACGACGCCATGGTCGCCGGCCATGGTAAACATGGCCTTATTCTCGATAACGGGTGTCTTTTTACCCTGGATTCCGGCTATACGGATGGAAACCTCTTCCAGGCGTCCCAGGCTGCCCGCCGGTTTGGTCAGGGTTTCCTGGCGGGCGGCGGCAGCATCCATCGCTGTCTTGTCCAGAGGCTTTATATTATCGATTGTTTGGTGCAGTAAATCCATGAAACTCCTTATTATTTTGCTGTTAAGTATATAAGGGCGAGGCTACCGGGCACTGCTTCATACATTCGGAGCAGCCTTTGGCGGCGTTAAAATAATCGCGGCAGGCAAATTTATTGATAGAGTACCTCTCGCCTCTGGCGGGGTAGGCCAAAGGGCCGGAGGGGCATTTCAGGACACAGATATTGCAGTAGCGGCGGATATCTGCGTCTATGACGGGTGTCGGTTCCAGCTTCGCTTCGGTGGGGCAGACCGCCAGTCTTACCCTCGGCCCGAATTCCCTGGTTATCAGCAGGCTGCTCATACCGATGCGACCCAGTCCCGCAGCTTCGGCGGCATGTTTATAGGAAATAATCGCCTCCAGCAGCCTTGTATCTACGGCCGGTCCTCTGGCCGGCAGCGGCAATGCCTTAAGGCCTGCCTTCCGGGAGGCGTTAGCTACATCGTAAACGGCTCTGGCCAGTCGACCGCGCACGTATTCCAGATGGCGTTCCAGAAGATCGTTAGGATTGGCGGCTCCTGTTACTCTCTCCGGCGTGGTCAGCTTCAGAAAATCGTACCAGATTTCGGCACCCACCACCACGATAGAGCGAGTTGTTGGCAGCAGTTTCAAGGTCTGTTCTTCAAGACGGCTGCCGCATATATCATCAAGTCGGGCTACCCCGACCATATCAACGTCCAGTTTACCCAGTACTTCCTGTACCGCGTAGCTGGCATTATTTGTATTATGGTTTTCGGCCTCCATATTCAAGTCACCTCAACTATTATCAATAGCTCGCCCCATTATATTTCTATGCTCCTTACTGACCTCCCGTCAGCCGGTATAAACCAGCCTTTTCTTTCTCCTGCTCGAATCAATCGGGTCCTGCTATAAAGGCCAGAATTTTTCTGAACCTCCAGGTTATTATATAGCATCAGTTCTAACCTATATGGTAACACCGGTCTCTCCCGATTTCATAATATTTTCTACAGCATTGATGAGCTTTTCGCAGTCGGGCAGGGTGCGGGGCGATATGCGTACATATTCCGGAAGGCCGAATGATGTGCAGTCACGCACCTGAATACCATGTTTAAGCAGAGAACTACGGAACCGTTCCGCATTGCCGACCTTTACGAGGAAGTGATGGGCGTCCGATGGTAAAACATTGAAACCCATACCGGTAAGGCTATCTATTAAAT
>CAYYVO010000344.1:0-2091 GCA_964475175.1 uncultured Dehalococcoidaceae bacterium
CATCGATGCCATCCTGGCGGGACTGGTAGCCCTGTTTATACTGAAAGTGGCCGTAGATGTCCTCAGGAATTCGTTCGGAGGGCTGGTGGATGTTAAGCTGCCCGAGGATGAAGAGAAAGCTGTTCAGGCAGCCATTACCGAGCATTACGGCGGGGAGGTGGTAAGCTTTCACAAGCTGCGCACGCGTAAGGCCGGAAGCCAGAAGTATATAGACCTGCACCTGGTTATGCCCAAGCATGTCAGCATAGAAGATGCCCACAAAATGTGCGACCACCTGGAGAAAGATATAGAAGAAAGACTCTTCCGCACCGACGTCACCATACACGTAGAGCCCTGCGATGACAACTGCCCTGAATGCGATTTAACCTGCGAAGAACGTAAGGGGTAAGGATACTGTCCGTACATTTCTTCTGATTATCGAGGGAAAGTCGGCTGTGTTATACTAGGATTTGTGGATGCGATCCTGGAAGTTATTCTATATTCCTTTGCATCGGGTGTAACGGTAATAATCGGCGGTATTCTTGCCAGGAGTAAGATATTCCCCGGAGGCGAGCTCGGTAGAGAAATATCGCACAGCATCGTTGCTTTCGGCGCTGGTATTATCGTTGCCGCAGTAGCCTTTGTATTGACCCCCAGAGCAATAAATCTATTGTCCTTGCCGGTTATCGTTCCTATCTTTCTATCAGGCGTTATTCTGTTTCTATTGTTTGATAGATTTATCGGCCAGCATGGCGGTAGACTGGCCCAACTTATGGCGATGTTTATGGATTATATTCCGGAGGCTATTGCCTTGGGGGCTGTGTTTTCCTATGACCGTCATACGGGCCTGCTGTTGGCTTTATTTATCGGGTTGCAGAATCTGCCGGAGTCTTATAACGCCTTTGATGACCTGGTTAAAAGCGGCTTTTCACCGAATAAATCGCTGCTGATCCTGTTCCCCTTTGCATTTATCGGGATAGTTGCGGCGATTTTAGGCTATCTATTTTTAAGTGATAACGCCGGTCTGCTGAGCTCTCTCATGCTGTTTTCCGCCGGCGGAATATTATACCTGGTTTTTCAGGATATAGCCCCCATGATTAAATATACAACTCACCGAGCTCCGGCTTTCGGAGCTACACTTGGCTTCTTGATTGGTATTATCGGAGTAAAGATATTAGGCTGATGATTCGCCGGGGAGGAGTAGCGGGGCTTTGCTACAGATACGCGATAATCCCCTTCACGATGAACTGCCCCCCGAAGTAGAGCAGCGCCAGGCTCAGGATGATAAAGACCCACTCCTGTAACCGCTCTCCCCAGAACGAATGCGTCCGGTAGACGGTAAAGGAGACCAGAGACAGCCATACGAGGTCGCAGAGCCAGTGCACCACGATGAATAACGGCAGACCCCACACGCCCACCGCCTCGAGAAAGTTCAACAGGAGCAGGCTGCCTACCGTTACCCACCACACCAGGAAGAACGGATTAAGCCCGCTCATCATGATGCCGGCCATAAAGGCGTTGTAAGTAGTGTCCTTGCCTTCCCTGGCAAGCTGCCGGCGGGCACGGAAAAGGCCGATGCCCATCCATACAATCATGCCGCCGCCGAGTACGCTGAGAACCAGCTGAACGATGCTGTTTTCGAAGAACTGCGCCAATCCGAAGTATACGAGAAGTATCAGCGGCACCTCGACAACGGCATGCCCGAGTGACACCTGCACACCGGCCCACTGAGATTTCAGACTCTTGGCCAGGGTCACGGTGAACATGGGGCCCGGCATCATCACGCCGGATAATGAAGTTACGACAACAGTTCCCAGGGCTGCTAGCAAAAAGTACTCCCTAAAACAAAAAAACTTCTCTTTGATTATAACATCTACGAGTGTTTTTATCCTGCATCTTGGTTTTAATCGCATCCCCGCCCATCAGCACTTGCTTGAGTTCAACCACCCGTTGAACTATACTTGGGGAAAAAGGGAGCAGCGTAATTGTCACTGGACCTCACCAAGATAGCCGGACAGGTCGGCGCTATGATATCCGGTCTTAAGGACGCCCGCGCCGAGCGTGAAAAGCGCCTCCGGTTTGCCTTGGAGACCATCGGAAATCCGGCCAGCG
>CAYYVO010000345.1:0-2091 GCA_964475175.1 uncultured Dehalococcoidaceae bacterium
GAGGAGACCACTGACGATTCCTTCCAGGGGATCGATATTGCCCTGTTTTCAGCCGGTGCTGAGCAGAGTCGCCACTTTTCGCCCATCGCCGCCAAGGCAGGAGCAGTGGTCGTTGATAACAGCTCGGCCTGGAGGATGGACAAGGAAGTGCCGCTGGTGGTTCCGGAGGTAAACCCTGAAGATATAACACTTCACAAGGGTATTATCGCTAATCACAACTGCTCCACCATCCAGATGGTCGTGGCGCTTTACCCGCTGCATAAGGTCAACCCTATAAAGCGGGTTGTGGTTGATACCTATCAGTCGGTATCGGGTACGGGGTCGGCCGCCGTCGAAGAGCTGAAGACGCAAGCCCGGCAGGTGCTGGCAGATGAGCCCACCGCCCCGCATGTTTACCCTCACCAGATTGCCTTCAACGTGCTGCCGGAAATCGATGTGTTTCTGGATAACGGCTACACCAAGGAAGAGTGGAAAATGTTGGAGGAGACCCGGAAAATAATGCACGCCGATGATATTGCTATTTCGGCAACCTGCGCGCGGGTGCCGGTGCTGGTAGGGCACAGCGAAGCCGTCAGCATAGAGTTCTCCCGTCCGATGGATGTGGAAGAAGCAGTATCAATACTATCAAGGGCGCCGGGATTAAAGGTGCTGGACGATACCTCCATCAGCCTTTACCCGCAGGCATGGGCATGTGCTGGCGCGGATGAAGTATTCGTGGGGCGCATCCGTAAAGATGCCTCGCATCCCAACGGTCTGGCGATATGGGTCGTGTCCGATAATTTGCGTAAGGGAGCGGCACTCAATACCATCCAGATAGCCGAAGAAATGATAAAAAGAGACTGGGTAAAACTGGAAGGAGGCCAGTAACGATGAAGGAGCTGGGGAGATTATTAACCGCCATGGTAACCCCGTTCACGGAAAACGGGGAACTGGACTATGAGCAGGCGAAAAAACTGGCGCTGGCCCTGATTAACTCGGGGAGCGAGGGGCTTATCGTTGTCGGCACCACCGGGGAATCACCAACCCTCACCTGGAACGAGAACATAAGCCTTTTCGCCGAGGTGAAAGCGGCGGTTGGTAATAAAGGCAGTATTGTAGCCGGCACCGGCAGCAATAACACCGCGGAGGTACTGGAGGCGAATAAGGAGGCGGAGAAAATCGGCGTTGATGCATGTCTGCTGGTTGTACCCTACTACAACAAGCCGACCCAGGAGGGTCTTTACCAACATTTCAAGACCATCGCGGATAATACCAGTCTGCCCTGCATCCTTTATAATGTGCCGTCGCGCACGGTAACCAACCTGGCCGCCGAGACGGTTATTCGCCTTAGTAAGATTAAGAATATCGTGGGCGTTAAGGAAGCCAGCGGCAACATGGAGCAGATTGCCAAGATAATCGAAGGCACCGGCAAGGAATTCACTGTCTGGAGCGGCAACGACAGCGATACCTTCAACATCCTGGCGCTCGGCGGCCACGGCATTATCAGCGTTGCCTCCCACCTGGTAGGCCTGCAGATTAAAGAAATGATAGACAGTTTCGTCAGCGGTAATATCGCCAGAGCGGCGGCACTCCACCGAAAGATGCTGCCTCTGGTCGATGCCATGTTTATCGTTTCCAATCCTGCCCCGGTCAAGTACGCTTTAAACCAGGTCGGTTTCAATGTGGGCAAACCGCGCCTGCCGCTCGTTGAGCCGGACGAGAAATCAGCGGCGTTTATCCGGGATACACTAAAGAACTACAAGATAGATATTAAAGTCTAGGTATTTTTTTACCTCACTCCCTGTATCCCCCTTTCCTTACGAGGCTTTCAGCAGGAGAGGGGGAATTTTGTTTGGAAATCTCCCTTAATCCCCCTATGCTAAAGGTAAAAACCGGTTGGGGGGATAAAACGCTAAGGGATAACCTGTTGATGCCCCGAGGGTGGGTGGGAAACCATATCACCGGGGGCGGGATGCGGCGGGGCATAGCAAAATCCAGTCTATAAATACAGCCAGTATTACATACCATCGCTGTCCGTAAAATATAATTTGAACCCGTGTGCGGATGCCTCGAAACCTAAAGACTCATAAAACTTATGGGCCTGCTCCCGCC
>CAYYVO010000346.1:0-2064 GCA_964475175.1 uncultured Dehalococcoidaceae bacterium
ATGCTTTTCGGATATTACGACCGCATCGGGTACAGCAACTTTTATACCGGCCCTGCCAACGGCGGCGTCTGCCCGATAAACAACTCTACCTGGGGCCATACAGCCTATCCCAGTGTTGTCTGTGGTGAGACTCCTCTCAGTGCTACTCACCAGGGAATCGACGGCCGGGCGACGAAGGGACATGTCGATGACTACTGGATAGACTACGGCATTCCCGGCCCCGACCCCTGGGTAGTAGGAAGCTGGGCGGAGCATACCCCGGGGGACTGCACCGGCGACTACATGGGTACCAACCAGTGGAAATATGGCAACCCCTTTGATGCTAATTATGACGGAGCCAGTATTTTCTTTTTTTGGACTAGCGGGAATCCCACGTTCGACTTCATAGAGTCGGAGCCTTTATACCGCGACGGCTGCCACGGGATGCGGTTATTCGCCGAGGACCGCGGCTATACGGTACTTTCCAACTATACTCAATTGTTACAGGGCTTTGGGAGCGAACCGGCCGCAGGATTCACCTTTGCTCATTTCCAGGCAGAAATCGATGCCGGGCGCCCGGTGCTTATCCATGTTTTCAACCCCGCAGTCGGCGGGCATACCATGCTGGGATACGGCTACAACACGGAAGGAAATATTATCTACATACATGATACCTGGGATTATAGCGACCACACGATGACATGGGGTGGATTGTACAGTGATCTTTTTTTACAGCATGACTCAGTGACTGTCTTCCAGCTGCAACCCCCCTCCCCACCCACGATAACCAACTCCACCGGGGCCGGTAGTATTACCGATACCGGGGCCAGGCTTCACGGGGAGGTTAACGCCACCGGTGGCGAAGCCCCCACCGTTCATGTTTTCTGGGGTGACGACGATGCCGGAACCTTCGCTGTAAACTGGGACAATGATATCGATCTGGGTATTCAAGCTGCCGGTACCTTCCATACCGATATCTCCGGCCTGACTGCCGGCACTGATTACTATTACCGCTGCTATGCTATCAATCCGGGAGGAGGTGATTGGGCGGATAGCACTGCTTCCTTTACCACATCAATCCCGAACACCCCGCCGGTGTTATCTGACGGCGATGTAGACCCGGACACGGGCTTTGCTGACTTGGATTTCACCTATACCGTGACCTATACCGATGCCGATAACGACCCGCCCGATTCTATTACCGTATACATTGACGGCAACCCTCAGCCGATGGACCCTGACAACGACGAGGATGATGATTTCACTGACGGCAACCTCTATACCTACACCACCAGCGGACTGGTAAAGGATATGATAATGCCCCACACCTACCAGTTTGCCGCCAACGACGGCTCAGACGATGCCACCGGTGATACGGGAATGCACGACGGGCCTACGGTAGAAAACCTCCCGCCTCAAGTCGACGGTGTCACTATCACGCCCGCCACCGCCTATACCACTGACACTCTGACGGCGGTACCCTTCGGTTGGGATGACCCCGATAGCGACACCGAGGGCTACTCCTATGAATGGTCGGTCAACGGCGTTACGGTAGCCTTTGGTTCCCCGGTACTCGATAGCATTAACTTCAGCGGGGGAGACGAGGTGGAGGTAACCTGCACTCCTTTCGACGGAGAGGTTACGGGCGATTTTGTTACGGATACCATAATCATCTCCAACACCCCGGCTGTCCTGTCCGGTGCCCAGGTCGACCCGGTTGAGGGTAGTATCGATACGACCTTCACCTATACGGTCACCTATACCGATGCCGATAACGACCCGCCCAACTCTCCAACTATATCCATAGATGGGGAAGCGCCAGAGGAAATGGAACCTGCCGAGCTCGGAGACTTAAATTACGCCGATGGAAAAATCTATACCTATACCTACAGCGGGTTGGCCAAGGATGTCCCCCATACCTACCAGTTTTATGCCAGTGACGGTGCGGCCGATGCCACCGGCGATGTCGGCGTGCTTGACGGGCCTGAGGTGGATAATACCCCGCCGGTCCTGTCTAACGGCGGCGTAAATCCGGGCACAGGTTTTATCACTACCGATTTTACTTTCACGGTGACCTACACCGAT
>CAYYVO010000347.1:0-2034 GCA_964475175.1 uncultured Dehalococcoidaceae bacterium
TGGCGATCGGCCCGGTAGGCCCGTAGCCACAGGTACGGTGCATGATAAGTCTGGGATTTAGCTTACTCAAATCTTCATACCCCAGTCCCCGCTTTTCAAGGGTACCGGTGGTAAAGCTCTCGACGAAGACATCCGCCCACACCGCCAGCTTCTTGAATAACTCTACCGCTTTGGGGTTCTGGATATTCAGACTCATGCCGTACTTTTTTACGGGATGGGTTACGGCAAAGGTCGGCCCGTATTCGAGCTTATTCTTTTCATCGATAGCTATAACGTTGCCCGCTTTGTCGCGGCGGGGATTGATACCGCCATGCTGTCGCGTTATATCCGGGCGGACACCGCTTTCGATGCGGATGACCATAGCCCCGTAGTAGGCCAGGAAGTTCGACTGAAAGGGCCCCACGCCGCCCCATGTAAAGTCCAGCACCTTTAAACCGTCAAAGGGTCTCTTTTCTTCGCTCATCGTTAAATGACCCTCCGCTGTTTCATGTTTACCATGTCTTCCGCGGATTTCTTTAATCCGTCCTTATAAATGTCATCGTTATGTTCCCCGACGAGCGGGGCGCGGAAACGTATGCCGCAGTCCCCGACTCCCGGTTTGACGAAGCCGCCCGGGTAGGTGACATTCGTTCCCAGTTCCGGGTGCTCTATTTCCCTCCAGAATCCTCTCTCGACCAGCTGGGTGAATTCCAGCAGGTCTTTGGGCGCCATGACGGGCGTAAGCTGTATACGCCGTTCCAGCGCCCCGTCATGAAGCTCCATCTTGGTATACTTCATGAAGAACTCTTCCAGGACCCGTTTCACGTCATGTACTTCTTAGACCGTGTACATATTAAAGCTGTCCTTTTCCCAGTCGAACCGACCGAGGATGCCGGGGTCGACGCCTGAGTCTTTTATCCACTCCGTAAGCGCCCGGTTGGGAACAGCAAAAGCAGGCCCGAGCCAGAAGTTATAGGCGACGCTGCCGTCTTTGCATTCCCAGAGCAAAGGCATTTTCACCAGACCGTCCCTGGACATGACCTTGACACGGTCCCTGCCTTCCCGCGTGGCATTCACCTGCATAAAAGCCCAGGGTACTTTCGTTTCTACGGAAATGGCGAAAACCAGTCCCTGGTGGGCCGAGGCATCTACCTGCTGACCTTTGCCCGTGACCTGGCGGTGGCACAGCGCCACCATAGTTCCGACAGCCCCGTTCATAGCCCCGATGAGGTGGGCATAGGGATAGCTGGGGGCCAGCGGAGGCCTGTCCGGCTCGCCGGTAATATACATATAGCCGGATAAAGCCCAGACAGCGAGGTCGCGGTCATTATAGTCACGATACGGCCCTTTCTGACCGAAACCGCTGATGGAAGTGAGGATAATACCGGGATTGATTTTACTTAATACCTGGTATCCTAGGCCGATTCTATCCATATACCCCGGGGGAAAAGACTCAAGGACGACATCGGCGGTCTTTACCAGCTCCTTGAACAGTTCCCGGCCATCCGCCGTCTCTATATCGAGGGTTATACTCCTCTTGTTGGCATTGAAGGCAAACCAGTAAAGACTTTTCTCCGGCTCCGGTATATCATGATAAAACGGGCCTATACTCCGGGCGGGGTCACCCCCCGGCTTTTCAATCTTGATAACATCGGCTCCAAAGTCTCCTAACGCCCGGCCGCAAAGAAAGCCCTTTTCATTAGTCAGGTCGAGAACACGGTAGCAGCTGAGCATTGATTATCCCTCCTCGCTATTCTTACAAAACCAAAACTCATCGTTATCTCGTAATCTTGTTATTCGAACATGATAACGTTACGCAGTCCTTCCCCTTTTTCGGTGGACTCAATCGCATCGTTAATGCGCTCCAGGGGATAACGTCCGGTGATAATTTCATCCAGCTTGAGGAGTCCCGCCTGGTACATCGCGACGAGGTTGGGAATATCAACTTTAAGATTAGCCGCTCCCATAAAGCCGCCGATAAGGTTCTTCTCCATCGGTATCAGTTCAAGGGGTGAGAAACAGAGCTGCTCAGACGCCGGAGGCAGGCCGATGAGG
>CAYYVO010000348.1:0-1557 GCA_964475175.1 uncultured Dehalococcoidaceae bacterium
GGGTAATCCTTCACTATCCATAAATACCCCCTTCTCCCGTTAACCCAGCAGCGCCAGTATGATGGCGATAATCAGGGCATAGATACCGATGGCTTCGGCCATAGCGATGGCAAGAATCATATTGGTCTGTATCGGGCCTCTGGCCTCAGGGTTGCGCGCCAGCCCCTGCATGGCTCCGTAACCCAGAATACCGATGCCGATACCCGGTCCCAGTGCACCGAGACCGATGGCGAGTCCTGCTGCCAGTACTCTTAGTCCTTCTGCGTCCATATTATATCCTCCTTAAGATACACTTTGCAGTTTAAATTAATGGGCGCCTTCACCGTGTGGTGTAACCGCCATAGTAACAAAAACGAGCGTCAGGCCGGCAAAAATAAGGGCTTGTACGACTCCCACCAGCATTTCCAGCCCGTAAAACGGTATGGCCATGACCCAGGGGACCAGGAAAGCGGCGATGAGTAAAAGTATCTCACCCGCCGTCATATTGCCGAAGAGACGGAAGGTGAAGCTGATAATACGGATGAACATGCTTAATAATTCCAGCCCGCCGACGAAAATATCGACAGCGCCGGAGAATATATTCATCAGGTTAAACTTGCCTCTGAATATATGTCCGAAACTGTGGAATAACGGGCCGAAATTGAAATACTGCCGGAAAAAGCCTGCACCCAGTGTTTTTACCCCGAAGTACAGCACAAAAACAAATGATATCAGTGCTATCGCCATGGGTGTATTGATATCCGTATTGGCGGCGCGTATCAATTCGTACTCATGCCCGTTAACAATAAGTTCAATGGAACCGAAACCGGGGATAAGGCTGAGCCAGGCGTTAAAGAGGACGAACAGGAAAATCGTACATATTACCGGGAAGAACTTACGCCCGTTTTCATCACCCGCGATGCTCTTGCAGAGGTCGAAAATCCAACCCAGTATGAACTCGAAAGCTGCCTGGAGTCTGCCGGGTATGAGCTTAGTGCGACGGGTGACCACCCAGCTTAGCACTACCAGGAATATCACGGTAATCCAGCTGGCGATGATGGTGTTGGTAATGGGCAGACCGAAGATGTGGAAAAGTTCCGGCGCCGGAAGATGTGGAGAGGGTTGTTCGACGGTCATCCAGCTAAGCCATTCCATCTCGCCGAACAGACCGCTACCGATAGGACCGGCCATGAAACCGAGGAGCGCTATAGCAACAAAGACAACTACGATGATGATTAAAACAGGAAGAGAACAGCCCAGACAGCCCCGTTTCTTCGGTTCTGCCACTAACCGTTCTCCTTATTCTGCTTATTGTTCATGAGGGGTCGAATCATCTGATATACACCGACAAAAGCTATCGCTAACCCCGCCAGCAAACCTATTATTAAAAAAACCGGTTTTCCCCCACCCAACTTCCAACCGGCAAATGCTCCACCTGCAATGCAGATTCCGATAAAAAAACCGATCCCGGTCAGCCGCATAGCCGGTACCCACTTGTTCATGCCGACCTCATTATTTCTGACCTTGAAAATAATACCAGAAACCGGTGTCGCAGGTCAAGCCGAAAAACCTACGTAT
>CAYYVO010000348.1:1567-2015 GCA_964475175.1 uncultured Dehalococcoidaceae bacterium
ATATAGTTTCCGGATTCAGTATTTACAGGATAAAATCCGAATCCCTTTTACCCCGTCGGGTAACATATTCACTTTGTAATTAACAGGTTAAATTAATTACTGGACGCGTTTGCCTTTGAGCGGTGAAGTTCCGAAATTACCGGCTTTTACCTCCCCGGAGATTTCATCGCCGGAGACCTTGAGCTTATATTCGAGGGTCATACTGCCCATGGGACTGTTTATTTCCATTGCCCAGGCTACATCGTCGCCGCTTACGGTGCCGTCGCTGAATTCCTGATTACCCATCGGGGTTTCCATGGTGCCGCTGAGCTTATCGCCATCGGTCTTTAACGTCAGTTTGCCTTTCTGTGCTCCCATCGGGGTATCGATTTCAATTTCATAGGTTCCGTCAACAGCCATTATCTGACCTCCTTATTGATAAGGTAAGAGCTTGTTTCAGGCTTGAAGA
>CAYYVO010000349.1:0-2008 GCA_964475175.1 uncultured Dehalococcoidaceae bacterium
GTTATGACCGTTCTCCACGCCGGCGCCAAGTTCGGCGGCAAGACCTATGCCGTTTCCGGCGGCCTGCACGGTGTCGGGGCATCTGTGGTAAACGCCCTATCCGAGTGGTGCACCGTCGACATCAGGCGCGACGGCAAAGTCCATCACCAGGAATATAAACGCGGCATTCCACAGGGGCCGCTGGAGGTCACCGGTGACTCCAATTCTAACGGAAGCACCACCATTTTCCTCCCCGATTTAGAGATATTCGGCGAAATCAACTACGACTTCGGTACAATATGCGAACGCCTGCGGGAGATGGCATATCTCAACAAGGGCGTGGAAATAACCATCATCGACGAAGAAGTCGACCAGGAGCGGACATTCTATTTCGAGGGCGGGATTACCGGCTTCGTCCGCCACCTTAACCGCAACCGTGTCGTCAGGCACCTTACGCCCGTCTATGTCTCCAAATCCGTAAACAGCACCGCGATAGAAGTAGCCATTCAGTACAACGACGGCTTCAGCGAGTCCGCCTTCAGTTTCGCCAACTGCGTCAACACCATCGACGGCGGTACCCATCTCACCGGTTTCCGCTCGGCGTTGACACGCGTCCTCAATGACTACGCCAAGAAACATAAGTTCCTTAAGGACGACGAACCCAATCTCACCGGCGAGGACGTCCGGGAAGGCCTTACCGCCATTATCAGCGTCAAGCTCTCCGAGCCGCAGTTCGAGGGGCAGACAAAGGGCAAGCTGGGCAATATTGAGGTCAAGAGCCAGGTAGAAAGCGCCGTCAATGAGGGTCTGGCGCTGTACCTTGAAGAACACCCCGACGACGCCAAGAAAATATTAGAGAAATGTATTACCGCCTCCAAGGCCAGGGAAGCCGCCCGTAAAGCGCGTGATTTGATTATCCGCAAGAGCGGACTGGAAAGCGGTACCCTACCCGGCAAGCTGGCCGACTGCTCGGAGAGAGACCCTGAGCAATGCGAGCTATACCTTGTTGAGGGTGATTCCGCCGGAGGCTCGGCCAAGCAGGGACGCAACCGGCGCTTCCAGGCAATACTGCCGTTACGCGGTAAAATCCTAAATGTAGAGAAAGCCCCGCCCGATAAGATGCTGGCAAATAACGAAATCCGCACCATCGTCACCGCCCTTGGCACCGGTATCGATGACGATTTCGATCCCGCCCGGCTGCGGTACGGTCGCGTCATTCTCATGACGGACGCCGATGTCGACGGCTCCCATATCCGCACCCTGCTGTTGACCTTCTTCTTCCGCCACATGACCCAGCTCATCAGCAATGGGCATTTGTATATCGCCCAGCCGCCGCTTTATCGCGTCAAGACCAGCGACGGCGTTAAGTGGGTATACTCGGAGCAGGAAAAGGATGATGCGCTGAAAGCCAGCACCTCCAGAAAGAACGAAGTCCAGCGCTATAAGGGCCTGGGAGAAATGACCGCCGAACAGCTCTGGGAAACTACAATGAACCCGGCCACCCGCACCATCCTCCAGGTTAATGTGGAGGACGCCGCCAAGGCCGATGAAATTTTCCAGATGCTCATGGGCGGCGAAGTCCCGCCGCGTAAGGCCTTCATCCAGGCTCATGCCAAGTATGCCGTTCTGGATATCTAGTCGGTAGCTTTCACTTTCGAACAGCTTTCAAGACCTGGATGGTTGGCAACAGCCTGAAATCGGATATAATCAGCACCGTACGTAAAACGAGTTACGGAAGCCCCTGTAAAGTCTCTCCTGGGCAACTGGCGGTTTACCGGTACTATCAGTAATACCAACCCAGAAGTTCACTGGGTTTGGGTGTCGTTTCCAGGATGCATTCCACAGAGTAAAGGATTATCGTGCACTCTTCCAGCAGTTCATCGCACCTCATAAGCTGCTCCAGGGCAATGCGATGGTGGTCACTGAAATGCTCTTCCATTTATCCTTATTTACCCTGTATCAATGAAAAGAACTCGGCGCGACTGGCCGGATTGCTGTGGAACGAGCCGCGGATGGCCGAGGTAATAAC
>CAYYVO010000350.1:0-2001 GCA_964475175.1 uncultured Dehalococcoidaceae bacterium
GATATGGAGTTCGGGTAGTTTCGTGGAAGGCGCGGCGATAGCCACGACCGCCGTATCCGCGCCGCGCCCGGTGCCCGCCACGACAACCACCTCCTCGCCGGGGTCCACGCAGCCGCCGTCGACGGCCATGAATACAAGCTCGACGCAGACCTTCATCCCCTGGCAGAACGTGCGCAGGAGATTGGCCATAACCCTGGGCGTATCCACGCCGTACAGGTTTTCGGTATGAAACAGCATGGTGCCGAAGTGAACGGTATGCCCCTGCCCGGCAAGCTCGGCGACCAGTTCCGCCGGGAAACGCTGCCCGGCTATAAACCCGTACTGATGAGGCACCACCACCATCTTGATACCGGTATTCGCCCAGCGTTCCGCCGCCAGGCGGGCGGTATCGCCCCTCGTCGAGGCGAGGACAATCTTTTTAGTGCTGCGGGCCTTCGCCCGCTCGATGGCAAGTTCGAGGGTCTTTTCCGTGTTGGCGGTTCCGATTTTCTCGAAATAGGTAATTTTCTCTTCCAAGTCAAACCTCCGTATAAAAACAATCGTGAATATTCAATATTCTACCATAAACCCGGCCTCTTATATTGTGTCAAAGGAGTCGTTTTTCTTATGCATAAAAAGGATGTATGGAATCAGACCGGCCAGGCATATACCAGCGGCTATAATTACCGGAATCGAGTATTGATTGGTAACATCGTAAATCCTGCCGCCAACCAGCGGGCCGGCTATCCCTGAAATACCATAGGCTAAGGATACTATCGGATAGACGAAACCCAGCCGGTGAACACCGTAAATATAAGAGATCTCAGAGGCATAAAGGACGAAGTTCGCCCCGAAACATAAACCGATAACGAGGGTAAGTAACAAGAATCCGATATTGCTGGAGATTCCCGCGATCAATATCAGCGTGAAAGCGGCCAGCAGAGCCAGGGCTGTGATTACCGATTTTTTTCCGCCGAATATATCGAATATCTGCCCCCACATGATTCTACCGGTGGCATTACCCACGGATATCAGGACTATAGACAGGGTGGCTGCCCCCTCGCTGACTCCATAAGATATTCCCATTGGTTTCAGGTTGCCGATTAACATCAGCCCGGCAAAGGAACCGGCAAAGTATGCCAGGAACAGGCCCCAGAAATGCCTATCTTTTAACAGGATAACGAGGCTGATCGGTTTTTTACCGATTTCCTCCCTGATTATCGATGGTGCCGAGATAGACAGCGCACCTATCAGGAATAATGCGCCGTAGATGATACCTATTATCCTGAAAACATCGTCAACGGCTGTACCGCTGTTCAGTATCGGATGTACGATTTGTGAAAGCAATATGGCGCCGCTGCCAAAGCCGGCGACGGCAATACCCGTGGCCAGACCCTGGCGGTCGGGGAACCACTTTACTAAAGTAGTCAGGACGGTAATATAGCCAAAACCCATTCCCGCCCCGGAGAGGATGCTGATTCCAAGGAGGATTTGAAGAACGCCTCCATCTGTAAATGAGGCCAGGAGATAGCCTGAGGAGAAAAGGACGGCGCCGATAGCGGCGGTGAACTTCGGGCCGAGTTTCTTTTCTATCCGGCTGACAAAGAGCATCGTAAAGGAAAAGCTGGCAATAATAAAGCCGAATATCAGCTGTGTTTGCGCGGTGGAAAGACCGAATTCGGTTTTAAGCGGAGATACGAATACGCTCCAGGCATAAACCGAACCGCTGCAGCACATTATCAGAACTGATGCCAGGATATTGATAAAGCGACGGTATGAAGGCCCGGATGCACTGTCAGCCGGGATAGGACTTTTATACATATGTTTGTAAGTACTCTCGGAAGGACCGGGCGTCATATCAGTCTCCGGATATTTCTATATTGCAGTGTAAACAGGTTGTAGAAAGCAAGAAAATAAAGATGCTTAATGCGTATACATATTTTATCACATGGGTATATACTTCTATACTTAAATTAGATTGAAGTACTAGTTGTGCTACTTCGTATTACCATTTTTCACTAT
>CAYYVO010000351.1:0-1985 GCA_964475175.1 uncultured Dehalococcoidaceae bacterium
GGATAATAAGAGTGGACAAAGTAGAACTCGTCACCAGCCTTAATGCCATCCAGAAGCGGATGCGGTTTCCTGACGACTACCTCGTTCCAGCCCATGTGCGGTATCTTGAGCAGTTTGTCCTCAATCCTGAACCGCACTGTCCTTCCCGATATTAGGTCGAGGCATTTCTGATTCCCCTCCTCGGAACTCCCGAGTATAATCTGGGCGCCGAGGCAGATACCGAGTATCGGCACACCTGCTCGGTGGGCATCTTTCAATGCTGTGCCCAGCCCGGTCTCCTCCAGATAGGCCATAGCGCTCGGGGCCGCCCCCACCCCCGGAAAGATTATCCGTTCCGCTTTGGCGACCACTTTGGGATCGCCGGTGGTGACGTTTTCCGCCCCTACCTCGGCGCAGGCGCGCTGCACACTGCGTATGTTCCCGGCATTATAATCGATGATAGTTATCATGCTTAATATTTCCTGTCATTGCGAGTCCTTCCGCCGAAGGGCGAAGCAATCCCCGTCATCGGCTTCAACGGTGGAGAGATTGCCGCGTCGTCCTTCACAAGTAAAGGACTCCTCGCAATGACGCTTTTATAAAGAGAAATGTTATTTGCTATTTAGTTTTATATAAATTTCAATGAATATACATTCGGTATAATATTCACAGGTATTGCAACATGGTGCAGATGATGAATCGTTGTATTTTTTCTTATATAGAGGGCATATCATTTCTAAAGCTTTAGTGTTATACAAATCTTCTTTGTTCATATTTCCCTCCAACATTTTCACGCAATGGGATGTATTTGGTTATTTTATCTTATCCCTGTTACAGCTTTAACTCACCTGCCAGCCGCATGGCATAATGGTCAGTCATGCCGGCAATATAGTCAACAACTTTTCTTTCGGCAGTATCACTGTGGATGCGGTATTCCGCCGGTACATCGTCGCTGTGTTCATTGAAGTACCGGAAAAGGGAACGTACCATCTCTCTGGCCTGTTCTGTCTCTTCCTGCGCAGAAAGAGGGTTATAAACTCTCAGGAACAGGAAATCACGCAGTATATTCGTCGCTTCCAGGACACGGGGGCTCATTACAATTGCAGGGTTCACTTTAATTATATCACAGGTGCGTATATCCCACGAGCTTTTTATAATATCCGTTACCATGGTATTAATACGCTGCGAGCGGGTAAGACCCAGTACCTCGACAGCGGCGAGGGGCAGCTCTCCTACGGTAATAAGCCCTGCCCGTACGGCATCGCCGATATCATGGTTTATCCAGCCGATTGTATCCGATATTTTAACCGCCTCCCCTTCCAGGGTATTAACTTCGCCCCAGTCCCTGCCAAGGACTTCCACGCCCGACTTGGAGTGGTTGACGATACCGTCCCTGACCTCCCAGGTCAGGTTAAGTCCGTGCCCTTCATTCTCCAGAAAGTCGACGACGCGAAGGCTCTGTTCATTGTGGCGGAAGCCCTGGCTGAAAAGCTCATCGAGAGTATCCTCGCCCACGTGGCCGAAGGGAGTATGCCCCAGGTCATGACCCAGGGCGATTGCCTCCGTTAAATCCTCGTTGAGGTTCAGGGCGCGGGAGATGGTGCGGGCTATCTGGGATACCTCCAGCGTATGTGTAAGCCGGGTCACATAATGGTCGCCCAGAGGGGCGATAAACGCCTGCGTCTTATGTTTGAGGCGGCGGAAGGAATTACTGTGTATAATACGGTCGCGGTCACGCTGGAAGACGGTGCGTATGGGACACTGCGCCTCAGGTCTCTCACGCCCTTTGGAAAGCCGGCTCTTTACGGCGTGAGGAGAGAGGGTTTCTTCCCTCTCTTCGCTGTACTGACGTATGTTGAATCTTTCCATTACCTGATGTCTGGTTCTATTCTGACGGTTTAGTCTTATTCATTACCGCGGTAGGCGATACCGTCAATCATCATTAGGATATTATCATCGATAAACTCAGTGGTGGAGGTCATTCTGGCGGGGAAGGCGTCTTTTTC
>CAYYVO010000352.1:0-1918 GCA_964475175.1 uncultured Dehalococcoidaceae bacterium
GGCCTACGCCGTAACCGAGCCGGGCGGGGCTATAGCTTATGAGTGCTATGAGAAGTCTGGTATGCACCTCATGGATGAATTCGTCACCGAAATAGTCGACCCAGAGACGGGCAAACAGCTCGGACCCGGCGAAATAGGCGAAATCGTGGTCACACCGGTTCACAACAAGACCTGGGGACTTATCCGCTTCGGCACCGGAGACCTGTCTTCCTATATTACCGAGCCGTGCCCCTGCGGCCGCACCGCCAACCGTATAACCGGAATCGTCGGCAGGGCAGGGGACGCTGTGAAAGTAAGGGGTATGTTCATCGTTGCCAAACAGGCCGAGCAGGCTATTATGGAATCGGGTCACGTCTCCAGATATCAGCTGGTGGTGGGACGACGTCAGCACCGTGACGAAATGATACTGAAAATAGAGCTGAAAAATGCCGGTGCTGATTCTGCGAAACTCTCCAATGATTTAAGTAAAAAATTCCAGGACGTATGCCGTATTAAGCTGGACGGTATTGAAGTGGTAGGGGAGGGGGCCATCCCCGAGAACAAGCAGGGTATTGTAGACGAGAGGAAGTGGGAGTAATTTATTTTTCTTCGCCCAGGTAAGCGGCAATAACTTCCGGGTTGTTCTTTATCTCGTCCGGGGTGCCCTCGGCGATTTTCTTACCGAAGTCCAGCACCACAATACGGTCGGCGATATCCATGACCACCCCCATGTCATGCTCGACGAGGACGATACAGCTGACGCCGTCCCGCAGTACGGGCGTATCGGGGTAGGTGACCCCCTGGCCTTCGAAGATATCTATGATGAAGCGCGCGATATCTTCCTTTTCCTCAAGGTTCATACCCGCCATCGGTTCATCAAGTAATAAGACCTTCGGCTCCAGGGCCAGGGCACGGCCCAGCTCGACACGCTTACGCATACCGTAGGGGAGTGTGCCCACCGTTGACTTTCTTATCGCCTCAATCTCCAGGAAATCGATTATATCCTCGACGGTCTTGCGGTGGGTAATTTCCTCTTTATGCGCCCAGCCGAAGTACAACGCGCTGCTCAGCACGTTTTGTCGCATCAGGACGTGACGCGCCGCCATGATGTTATCCAGGCTGCTGAGACCGGTATAAAGTTCGATGTTCTGGAATGTCCTGGCAAGTCCCATCCTGGCTGCTTTATCCGGGCGGATGCGGGTAATCCTCTTGCCGTCGAAACGGATTTCACCGACCTGCGGTTTGTAGAACCCGTTGATGCAGTTCAGCAGGCAGGTCTTGCCGGCGCCGTTGGGCCCGATGATGGCCAGAATCTCTCTATCCCTGATATCTATATTGATATCTACCAGCGCTTTCACGCCGCCGAAAGTGAGTGACAGGTTATCAATCTTGATGCGAGTCTGGCGGACGCCGGGATTTTCAACGTTATCTTTTTCAGATACAGTCATTTCTTTATCATTTATCATGTTTTATCGGCGAACAGACTATCCTTGTACTTAGCTACTCTGAGGCAAGCTTCCCCGTCACAGGCGAGTGTTTTACCCAGTTTTTTGCCTCTCTCCTTTAGTTCCCGGGCGCTTTCACGGTTCGGCTTGAGGTATTTCTGGAGTCCGGTACATTTTGTCGTACCGTCGCTGTTAACGAGGAATGTCACCTCGTCATCGACGGCATCGCAGTAGATAGTTGTAGCGGTAAGCTCCCAATCCGGCATTTCAGGAATGCATCTCCAAGTCTGTTTAAATACACTTTATATTACTATTATTCGTGCCGGAATTCAAACACATGAGAGTGTAAGGGGAGCTATTTGACATAATAATGAACGGCGTTCTTTTAAAAATATACACAATATTATAATTGTTCAGGCTTTAATATACGTCCATACATTTTTGGGAATTGCCGTGGTATTTCTCTTGATATTGGAAAACGGTCGGGGTAAAAT
>CAYYVO010000353.1:0-1913 GCA_964475175.1 uncultured Dehalococcoidaceae bacterium
CCCCAGGCCATACAATACATGGCCATCGAGGCATTTAACGGCCCTCAGGACAGCATATCGGAGCACAATAACACCTACCAGAGACGCCGCGACCTTATCTGCGAGGTACTCGAAAATATCGGCCTCGAGGTCCAGGTTCCCAAAGCAAGCCTGTATATCTGGGCAAAAGTCCCCGAAGGTTACAACTCAGTGGACTTTACGGAAGACTTACTGGAACAGATAGGCGTAGCGGTTACGCCGGGAGTCGGTTACGGGCGGAGCGGTGAGGGGTATGTGAGATTATCCCTGACTATCCCGGACGCGGCGCTGGTAAAGGGACTGTCGCGGCTATCCGGGTGGCGCAATACACGCCGCCTGACGCCTAAAAGATAACCGGACATTATCCGGTAACTGAGGAGAAGATCATCACCAGGAACACGATTTCTACCAGAGCCGTAAAGGAGCAGGCGCTTTTACTGGCCGTAGCCCGAAAAGGGAGCCGCGGCAGGGAATCCGCCGAGAATTCCATAGAAGAACTGGAGCGGCTGGCGGCTACCGCCGGTGCGGAAGTGGTCGGGAAGATAGTGCAGCCGCTACAAATGCCGTCACGCGATAGCTATGTCGGCAGCGGCAAGCTGCAGGAGCTCCTGGCCTTAAAAGATACCACCGAGTACAGCGTTCTCATCCTTGACGACGAGCTTACGCCGAACCAGCAGCGAACTCTGGAAGACACGGTAAAAGTAAAGGTTATCGACCGCGCCGCACTTATCCTTGATATCTTCGCCAGGCGCGCCCGTACTCATGAAGGCCGTCTCCAGGTAGAGCTTGCCCAGAATGAGTATCTACTCCCCAGGCTGGCCGGACAGTGGCGGCACCTGGAGAGACTCGGCGGCGGCATCGGTACCCGTGGCCCGGGAGAAACCCAGCTGGAGACGGACCGCCGCCTGGTACGTCGCAAGATTCAGCGCCTCAAGGAACAGACCGAAGACATAAGGAGGCGGCGGGCCCAGTACCGCCAGAAGCGCCAGAAAAGCGGCATGCCCGTAGTGGCGCTGGTCGGCTATACCAACGCCGGCAAAAGTACGCTCCTTAACACCCTCTGCCATAGCGACGATGTTTACGCGGACAACCGACTTTTTGCTACCCTGGACCCCACCACGAGGCGCCTGATGCTCCCCGATAAGAACGTGGTACTGCTGACCGATACGGTCGGGTTTATCCGCAAATTACCGCCCACTATCGTTAATGCGTTCCGCGCGACTCTTGAGGAACTTACCGAGGCCAGCCTGCTGGTTCACGTAGTCGACCTCTCGTCCGCCGACGCACCCGGGCAGTGCCAGACGGTTGAAGGCATCCTCGCAGAGCTGGAGCTGGCGGGGAAACCGCGTATCACCGCGTTGAATAAGATAGATATGCTCCTGGACACAAGCCGTTCCTGGGATGAACAATCCGCCCTGGAGTATCTCAACATGCAGGATATACCTGCCGATGAGTCAACGGTGCACATCTCAGCGGGAAAAGGCTGGGGGCTGGGGCAACTGCTTCATGTTCTCAGTTCCAAACTAACCGTGTACCAGGAGATATCCGGGTAAATATTTCCGACATATACCTGCTATAATTGTCTAAATGCAATTAGGTCTTATCCTGGCATCGCTGGCGGCTATTGCCCGGGTATAGTGGCGGTGATTGACGGGACATTTTTCGTTTTCAGTTAAGCAGGGTTATACTTTACATAATGATAGGAGCATAAATGGAATCGGGTCCGCTTTTTGCCATACTCACGGCCGCATCTTTCGCCGTGACACAGATACTGGTGAGGAGGGCAACGTACCAGTCCGACGAGTCGTTTTCGCCGCTGGCGGTTTCCATGCTGGTGGGCACGCCGATATTCGTTGTCCTGGTCAGCATTTCCGGTGAATGGCGCGACTTTACGT
>CAYYVO010000354.1:0-1883 GCA_964475175.1 uncultured Dehalococcoidaceae bacterium
GACCTGAGGATAATATCTGCGTTTCGTCTTTTCTTGAGATAAGGAATTTATGCAGTTGCCGGTCGGCAACGGACTCGATAATAATCGCTGCTGCGGCAACAATAAAAGCAATAATATCCAGAATCCCGAAAGGCCCCGCCCCGCTGGAAACGGCCACATACAATGACAGGCATCCCAGGAAAACCAGTATCGTGGGGACAAGGTGAATCACCAGGAAACTGACGGGCCAGTACATCCGCCCCGTTGTATTTCTGAAGTCGGCATATCGCCAGTCTTCGTCGCCAAGCCCTTTCCAGCGACGGAACCAGTTATAGGTAAGGCGTACCGCCCAAGCGCACAGGACTGCGAGAACGACGACCTGGCGGATTACATTAATATCGTTTGAGACGGGCCGGAGTGCCCAGAAAAGGGCGATGAAAACGGGCACAACACTCCAGTAGGGGTCATAGAGACTGGAGTTATCGAATATAACCGAGAAGCCGAACACGACAATCGTAGCGGCGAGGTCGGCTGCCCCTACGATAAGAATGGGGTGACTGTACCTCAGGAGATAACCGACCGTGAATGCCGCGACTCCGGCGGCCAGGTATGCCAGGATGCAGGCAGCGACCGATTTTCCCTTGCCTGCCGATGAATATCTGAGTTTCCTGTTCATAATATGGTTTCCGGATACATTCATCTTTTATTGTTTGAACTGCCCGGCTACGAAATCGGGCACCGCCACCGAGCCCATTAATATCGGTTTCTGGTGGCAGTCGCTGCCGCCGGTCATCAGCAGACCGTGTTTCCGGCAGAATTCGATATAGTGTTCTGTTGTGGCTGTATCATTACGCGAGTGCCAGCACTCTATCCCGTCGATATGCTTGAGTAAATGTTCCTGAATAATAGCCGTCTGTTCAGTCAAATCTGCTGTTAGACTGATTAATGAAGTCCCGTTGGGGTCGTTGGGGTGGGCCAGGATGATTATCCCACCGGCGTTCCTGATAAGCTTTGCGGCTTCGTCCGGAGAAAGGGGGTACTTGGGGACATCGCATTTGACTAAATACTTATCGAACCCCTCCTGCCGGTCGCTGACAACCCCCTTTTTCACCAGGTAATCGGCGATGTGGGGTCGGCTCAAGATTCCGTCGACGCCTTCCTGCATTTTAACCAGGTCTTCCCCGGTAAAGAGGGGGAGCTTTTCCTTGGCGAATTCTGCGTTGAGGTTGTCTATAATCTGCCGCCCCCGTTTTTCACGGTGGTCGCGTATCAGTCGCAGCTTTTCATTGAGGGCACGATTCTGGTAATCATATCGGTATCCCAGGAAGTCCAGCGATACGGACTTGCGGGGGTGGGGAAACGTTACATTCAGCTCAACGCCGGTGATATACCTGATGCCGTGTTTTACTGCCAGCTCTACCGCCTGTCCCTGGTGTTCTATGGCGTCGTGGTCGGTGATGGACAGGAGGTCGATATTTCTCTTCCTGGCTTCGGCAAATACTTCCCCGAGGGACAGGGCGCCGTCCGAGCCGGTGCTGGTGTGGATGTGCAGGTCTATCTTCATACTGAAGCTCGTACTAGCTTTTCTCATGACTTATGATATACCAGCCTTCCGGCGGGTCCTCGGTGGTATCGACGACCAGGTGGACGATATAGAGATTAGGATTCAGGCTTTTCAGGTCATCAAGGTCGACAGCCTCGAACTTCTTCTTGTTGTTCAGGTAGGCCTCCTCGGTCAGGGCGTTAGAGACATAGTTATCTTTATCGCGCGCCAGTATCCGCCGGATGGATACCTCCTGGGGGCAGTCGGTCTGGAGGATGACAAAGGTCTTATTGTGCTTGGCGGCGATAGCCGCCGCCCGCTGCCGTAACGACTGCGTGATGAAGGTGGCATCGAGGATAAC
>CAYYVO010000355.1:0-1882 GCA_964475175.1 uncultured Dehalococcoidaceae bacterium
TTCTGGCTCCAGCTGATAGGCTTCCTCCAGGGTTTCTTCTGCAGCGGCTATTTGCGTATCTTCTTCGTTGATAACCTCAAGCGCCAGACCCAGGCTCTGCAGCTCCTTGACGAGGACTTTGAACGACTCCGGCACACCGGGCTGGAGGATATCATCACCTTTGATTATAGACTCGTAGGCCTTGGCCCGACCGGTGACATCGTCCGATTTAATCGTCAGCATTTCCTGGAGGTTGTGAGCGGCACCATAGGCTTCCAGTGCCCAGACCTCCATTTCACCGAAACGCTGGCCGCCGAACTGTGCCTTACCGCCCAGCGGTTGCTGGGTAATCAGGGAGTAAGGCCCGGTGGAACGGGCATGTACTTTATCTTCCACGAGGTGGATAAGCTTCATCATATAGATACTGCCCACGGTGACCGGCTGGTCGAAAGGCTCTCCGGTACGCCCGTCATGAAGGATAACCTTGCCATAAGTCGGCGGCGAGAATTTACCTTCGGCATTTACCTTTTCTACGGTTAGTTCCAGGTCCTCCGGACTGAGTTCGCGACTGGGAATATGCAGCTCTTCCAGCCAGAGGCGCAGGCCGATATCTCTGGCCATGCCGCGTAGGGATTCATCGAAAACGTCTTCCCCTTTATAACCGCGGTTGTCGACCCATTCCTTGGCTAAATCTGCGTTATAAGCCTCTCTGTCTTTCCCGGGAGTGGGGTCGGCGGCTCCCGATTGCTGGACAACCCAGGCCCTGCATAGAGCATCCTCGATAGCCAGGTCGTCGGCGCCGTCAAAGACGGGTGTAAGCGCCCGGAAACCAAGAACCTGTGCAGACCAGCCGAGATGTGTTTCCAGCACCTGGCCGATATTCATACGAGAAGGTACCCCGATGGGGTCGAGGATAATATCAACCGGCGTGCCGTCGGGCAGGAAGGGCATGTCTTCTTTGGGGGCTATGATAGAGATGACACCCTTGTTGCCGTGTCTTCCCGCCAGCTTATCGCCAACGGAGACGCGGCGCTTCTGGGCAATCCAGACCTGTACCCACTGGTTTACCCCGGCGGGGAGGTCGTCACCGCTGTCTTTGCTTTCTTTGCGCGTATATACTTTTACATTAATAACTTTTCCCCACTCGCCGTGAGGGACTCTCAAGGAGGTGTCTTTGACTTCTCGCGCCTTTTCACCGAAGATAGCGCGGAGCAGCTTCTCCTCGGCGGACAGCTCCGTCTCGCCTTTCGGAGTGATTTTGCCGACCAGGGTATCGTCCGGCCTTACCTCGGCCCCGATGCGGATGATACCTTCCTCATCGAGTTCGCGCAGACTTTCTTCGCCGACATTGGGAATATCGCGGGTTATTTCTTCGGGGCCCAGCTTGGTATCGCGGGATTCTACCTCGTGCTTATTGATGTGGATGGAGGTGAACATGTCTTCTTCAACCAAGCGACTGCTGAGGATAATGGCATCCTCGAAGTTATAGCCTTCCCAGCTCATAAAAGCGCATATTACGTTCTGCCCCAGTGCCAATTCCCCTTGGTCGGTAGCTGAGCTATCGGCTAGCACCTTACCCGGCGCTACTCGATCACCTTTACTCACCAGAGGACGCTGGTTAATGCAGGTACCCTGGTTGGTGCGCACAAATTTCATGAGCTCGTATTCGTCTTTGGCGCCGTTATCGGTAGTAATGACGATGCGGTATTTAGCTTCTTCTTTAGCATCATTAACGCTACCGATTTCGGTGACCACGCCGGCATTTTGGGCGAAGATTACCTGTCCACTGTATTTGGCGGCTTCCATCTCCATGCCGGTAGCGACCAGAGGTGCCTCAGGACAAAGCAGGGGTACCGCCTGCCGTTGCATATTAGCCCCCATCAGCGCGCGGTTGGCATCATTG
>CAYYVO010000356.1:0-1880 GCA_964475175.1 uncultured Dehalococcoidaceae bacterium
TTCTATCTTCACTAGCCCCGAGCAGTTTAGCCAGATATCTATCGGCGAAGCCATCTTTCTTGGCCTGTTTAAGTAAACCGTCAGGAAGCTTCCTGCCTTTGTATTCAAGTATCTTCTCTTCGAGGTCTACCAGTTCTTTCATCTGCTCAATAAACCAGGACTTGATATAAGTCTTGTTATAAAGCTCCTGGATATCGGCGCCCTTACGCAGTGCCTCGTACATGATAAAGTGGCGTTCGCTGGTGGGATAACTCAACAACTGCATGAGTTCGTCGAGTGATTTTTCATTAAAATCACTGGCAAATCCCAGGCCGTAACGGCCGTTTTCCAGAGAGCGTATCGCCTTCTGAAAGGCTTCCTTGTAGTTCTTGCCGATGCTCATTACCTCGCCCACGGCACGCATCTGTGTCCCCAGGCGGTCCTCGGCATCGCGGAACTTCTCGAAGGCCCACCGGGCAAACTTTACGACGACATAATCGCCGGACGGCGTGTACTTTTCCAGTGTGCCTTCACGCCAGTAGGGTATCTCGTCCAGGGTGAGGCCTGCCGCAAGCTTGGCGGAAATAAGGGCGATAGGAAAGCCGGTGGCTTTGGAAGCAAGGGCGGAGGAGCGTGATGTCCGGGGGTTAATCTCGATAATGACCACCCGGCCTGTCCTGGGGTCGTGGGCGAACTGAATATTGGTACCACCGATAACCCCTATCTTTTCCACCACCCGGTAGGAATAATCCTGAAGGCGTTCCTGCAGGGCCGTATCGATTGTAAGCATCGGCGCCGTGCAGTAGGAGTCACCGGTGTGGACACCCATCGCGTCGACATTTTCAATAAAACAGACCGTTATCATCTGGTTTTTATGGTCGCGGATAACCTCCAGTTCCAGTTCTTCCCAGCCCTCGACGGATTCCTCGATAAGCACCTGTCCGATCAGGCTGGCGCTGATACCACGACTTACGATTAGCTGGAGTTCCTCAACATTGTAGACGAGTCCTCCCCCCGTTCCACCCATCGTATAAGCAGGACGGACGACCACGGGGTACCCCAGCTCCGAAGCGATAGCCTCGGCTTCTTCGACACTCTGCGCGATTTCGCTCCGGGGCATTTCTATCCCGAGTTCATTCATCGTTTCTTTGAATGCCAGCCTGTCTTCGCCTCGCTGGATGGCATCAGGCTCAACTCCGATGACCTTGACGTTATATTTATCAAGCGCTCCGCACCGCGCCAGGCTGGCGCTCAGGTTCAGGCCGGTCTGACCACCGAGATTGGGCAGGATGGCATCCGGGCGCTCCTTTTCGATGATTTTTATCATCGTGTCCAGATTTAGTGGTTCAACGTAAGTAACGTCCGCCATGCCGGGGTCGGTCATGATAGTCGCCGGGTTGGAGTTGACGAGTACAATCTCGTAACCCAGTGAACGTAAGGCTTTGCATGCCTGCGTACCCGAATAGTCGAATTCGCAAGCCTGACCGATAATAATCGGGCCCGATCCTATTATCATCACTTTGTTGATATCAGTGCGTCTGGGCATTATCGAAGACTCCTTCCCGATGCATTCACTGGTTTAATCTATCTTAAGCTGTTGAAACAGCACGAAAAGGTAGGCATTAATGTCAGCTTCTGTGACATTCATTCACCATTATCGAGTATAGCGGATTGATACGATTGTATCAGAATATTACCCATCTGGTAAATCCCCTATGTATGTTTATCTATTACAAAGTATTTATTATTTCATCCGGTAGATGCCGCCGATACTTTCGGTTCGAATGGAAAATAAAATAAAAGACAACCAGTTATATAAAAGGTGCAGAATAAAAAGGGGGAAGCAGTACTGTTCTCCCTTTCTCTTAGACTTTAGTTAATGACTATTAATGCACAAACAC
>CAYYVO010000357.1:0-1867 GCA_964475175.1 uncultured Dehalococcoidaceae bacterium
TTTTCCGTCCTGAATCAGTATATCTATCCCCAGCAGGGGGTCGATACGCCGGAAGATGCGCCCGGACACGTCGATTCCGGCCAGCACTCCCTGTTCCTTGACCAGTATCGAGGCCTTGCCGCAGAGGTCGCGCGGTATCAGGGATTCGCTGGTGATGTCTCCGTGGGAAACGTCCTCTTCCAGGGCGAGGTCGATAATGCTGTCAATCTGCTGGTCGGTCAGCTGGTCGGTTTTCACTTCTGCATCATGGTCTCATCGCGGCGCAGGACGACGCTGCCGCGGGCAACCCGTAAGGTAGCGCCGGATTCAACCTTAATAACCACATTGTCGTCGCTGAGACTCTCGATAGTCCCGTAGATACCGCCGGCGGTCATGACTTTATCGCCTTTCTGCAGACCCTGCATGAGTTCCTCGTGCTGCTTCTGACGCTTGCGCTGTGGCCGTATCATGACGAAGTAGAAAAGGGCGAAGATCACTACCAGAAAGATAATCATTGGCCAGATGCTGCCGGTCCCTTCCTCCCCCTCCGCTGCCGGTATGCAGCCGCCGATGAATGCCATAACCGCAATGAGCAGTCCGATAACGAGAACGGACTTTACTTTATTATTCATTTTTCCTCCCGATTAGTCTTGGGTGATTCTATTTTACCCTGCAGCGCCCACGGGCTGGTCTTGTCTATCCTGATGTTTACCATCTGCCCGAGGTAATCGCTGCTGGCGTTGAAAAATACCAGCTTGTCGGTACGGGTACGCCCGTACCATTTACCCCTCTGCTTTCCCTCCACCAGTATTTCCACTGTATCGCCCAGCAGGCGAGTATTAATTTCAGTCTGGATTTTTTCCTGCAGCTTTTCCGCTTTTTTGAGCCTTGCCTTTTTCTCGGAGAGCGGCACATCGTCTTCCAGTTCACGGGCGGCGATGGTACCCTCCCGGGGTGAATAGGCTGCTATATGCACTGTATCAAACTTTATCTCCGAGAGCAAGTCCAGGGTCTGCCGGAACTGGCTATCCGTCTCCGACGGAAACCCGACGATGACGTCCGTGCTGATTGCGACGCCGGTGATTTTCTCGCGTATCCGCCGGACGAGGTCGCGGTACTTCGCTATAGTGTATCCCCGCCTCATCGCCTCGAGAATTTCATCGCTGCCGGCCTGGACCGGCAGGCTTATCTGCTCGCAGACTTTATCCAGATAAGCAATAGCATCGATGAGCCGGGGGCTCATGTCTTTAGGGTGGTTGGTCAGGAAACGCAGCCTCGCCAGTCCATCGATATCGTTCAGCCTGGCGAGAAGGTCGGCCAGGTCCGGCTTATCCGGCAGGTCGTGCCCGTAGGAGTCCACGTTCTGCCCCAGCAGGGCGACCTCTTTAGCCCCCCGCTTCACCAGCTCCCCGACCTCGCAGGCGATTTCTTCGATGGCGCGGCTTCTCTCCCGGCCGCGCCGGTAGGGGACGATGCAGTAGGAACAGAAGTTATCGCATCCCTGGCTGATGGTGACGAAGGTCGCCGGCGCGGGACGGCGAGGTAACGACAACGTTTCCAGTTCTTCCAGCCATGGTGGCTGCCCGCCCGGCTGGAAGAAGTGGTCTATATGTGGATACTTCTTGTGTAATCTCGCAATATCGGAGTCTACCATGCAGCCGGTAAGCGCCAGCAGGATATCCGGCCTGGCTTTTTTCAGGGGCTTTAACGCATACAGCTTGTTGATAACGCGGTTCTCGGCGCTCTGGCGTACCACGCAGCTGTTGAGTACGACGAGGTCGGCCTCGGCGATATTATTCGTATCTTCATAGCCGAGCTCCTCGAAGCGGCTGGCTAGCCGTTCCGATTCCGCCTTGTTCATCTGACAGCCGATAGTCCAGATATGGTA
>CAYYVO010000358.1:0-1803 GCA_964475175.1 uncultured Dehalococcoidaceae bacterium
CTGCTGGCTTCACCCCCTGACAAGGTTGAAGAACTGCTGGCATTGTTCGAAAGTGAAGATGTCGAAGCGACCGTCATCGGGGAATATACGGATGACCGCCGACTCAAGCTTTTTTATGAAGGCAACCTTGTCTGTGATCTTGATATGGCCTTTTTACACGGCGGACTGCCCCAGCTGGAGCGGGAAGCTGTCTTACAGTCTTCACCTCACACCGAGCCGGACTTCCCCCACCCGAAAGACCTCAAAGAGGACCTGAAAAAGATACTCGGCGCCTGGAATGTCTGCTCCAAGGAATGGGTTATCCGCCAGTACGACCACGAGGTGCAGGGCTCGAGCGTGCTTAAACCCCTCGTCGGCACCGATAACGATGGCCCAGGCGATGCCGCTGTCATTCGACCACTGCCTGATTCCCCGAAAGGAATAATTGTTTCCAACGGCATCAATCCAAAATACGGGGATATCGACGCTTACTGGATGGCTGCCTCGGCTATCGATGAGGCACTGCGACAGGTTATCGCCGTCGGCGGCAATTTACAGGAGGTCGCCCTGCTGGACAACTTCTGCTGGGGCAACCCGGAAAAGCCGGACCGCCTCGGCACGCTGGTGCGGGCGGCACAGGCCTGCTATGATATGGCCATTGTTTACGGGACGCCGTTTATCTCCGGCAAGGACAGCCTTTACAACGAGTACGAGACGGGCACGGAAAGTATCTGTATCCCGCCAACGCTGCTTATATCTGCCATGGCCGTGACAGATGATGCTGGCAAAGCGATTTCAATGGACTGCAAGCAGGCGGGTAATCTGGTTTACATAATCGGAGATACGTATAAAGAACTTGGCGGCTCCCATTATTATAATAACTACGGGCATGTCGGCAGTACCGTCCCTAAGGTCGACCCCGTAAAGGGCAAGAAGCTGATGGATGCCCTTTCGTCGGCGATGGATAAAGGGCTGGTGAAAGCCTGCCACGACCTCAGTGAGGGGGGAATAGGGGTGGCAGCGGCGGAAATGGCCTTTGCCGGTGGACTCGGTATGACCGTTAGTCTTAAGGGCGTCCCGCTGGGAGAAGCAATCGACCGCGACGATTTCATCCTCTTTTCCGAGTCCAATACACGCTTCCTGGCCGAGGTCACTCCTGAGGATAAGGATAAGTTCGAGAAATCTTTGGCCGGTGTGGCTTTCGCGGAAATAGGGCAGGTAACCGGCGATAATAAGCTCAAGGTTTCCGGAATTAACGGTAATGTTGTGCTTGAGGCTGATATTAGCGAGTTGAAAGAGGCCTGGCAGAAGCCGCTAAGATGGTAAGGCTTTTTTAAGGTAAGAAAACATAGTGTAGCAGTTGTCTGTCATTCTGAGCGTAGCGAAGAATCCGGGAGTGGAAGGGTGGTCTGGATTCTCGGGTCAGGCCCGAGAATGACAAATAATTAGTTGAACTCAGGAAGGTATAAAGGGAGATACGGAAACACTTGGCAAAAGTTAAAGTTTTAATGCTGCGGGCTCCAGGGACTAACTGCGACTTTGAGACGCAGGTGGCCTTCGAGATGGCCGGCGCCGAGGTGGATTCGGCGCTGGTAACCGAGCTTTTCCGAAAAGGGAAAAACCTGACGGACTACCAGATACTGGTAAGTCCCGGCGGTTTTACCTACGGCGATGACATTTCTGCCGGTAAAATCCTGGCCAATGAAATCAGGTTGAAACTGGGTGAAGATGTCAGGAAGTTCGTCGATGACGGCAAGCTGGTCATGGGTGTCTGTAACGGTTTTCAGGTCCTGGTGAAAGCCGGCATTTTACCCGGTATACCCG
>CAYYVO010000359.1:0-1778 GCA_964475175.1 uncultured Dehalococcoidaceae bacterium
GCTACCTCCTTATTGGCTGATTCTACACCGTGGGGGTCGAGGATTTTATCACCGAGCATCTGGTAGCCGCCGCAGATTCCCACCACCGGTGTTCCTGCCTTAGCCTGGCCGATAATGCTGGCCGCCAGTCCCGATTGGCGCAGATATTCGAGATCAGACACTGTGCTTTTCGTGCCGGGGAGGATAATGAGGTGGGGTTTCCCCAGCTCGAAACGCTGGGTAATGTAGCGTACCAGGCATCCTTCTTCTTCCAGGGGGTCGAAATCGTCATAGTTGGATATGCGAGGCAGGCGGATAACGGCAATATCCAGGTCGCCGCTGCTTTCGCCTTCCTTCCTTTCATCCAGATAGACCGAGTCCTCCTGGGCGCTTCGGATATCCCGGAAGTAGGGTACGATACCCAGCACCGGCTTACCGGTGCGTTTTTCCAGGAAATCGATAGCCGGCTGGAGGAGAGTGACATCGCCGCGGAACTTGTTGATAATCATACCTTTGACGAGGTCTCTCTCGTCCTCGTCCAGCAGCTCCAGCGTTCCGACCAGTGAGGCGAAGACGCCGCCGCGGTCGATATCTCCGACGAGTAGCACCGGCGAACCGGCCATCTTGGCAATGCGCATATTGACGATTTCCCGCTCCTTCAGGTTTATCTCCGCCGGACTGCCCGCTCCCTCGATAACGACGATATCATAGGCGGCGCGGAGGCGTTCCAGGGCGCCCGAGACCGTTTCCAGCAGGGAGGGGGTGTACTTATAGTAGTCGCGGGCGGAAATCGTCTTGAAGGCCTTGCCCAGGATGATGACCTGCGAACCCTTGTCGGTCGTCGGTTTGAGGAGGACGGGATTCATGTCCACCGTAGGGGCGATACCGGCGGCCTCCGCCTGTACTACCTGCGCCCGGCCGATTTCCCCTCCTTCTTCGGTAACGTAGGAGTTAAGGGCCATGTTCTGCGATTTGAACGGCGCCACGCGGTAGCCGTCCTGGAGAAAGATGCGGCAGAGGGCGGCCACCATGATGCTTTTCCCCGCCGATGATGTTGTCCCCTGTATCATTAATGTTTTTGCTTTATTCATATTTAACCTGTCATTTTCAAAATAGTCCCGTGGTGTATATCAGACTCGCCAGAATGAGCGCTGTAGCCTCCGCTACCTCGTTAATAGCGCCATAGGTATCCCCGGTGAGACCGGCGAACTTGTAATTCAGGTATATGGCCATGACCGTGGCAACGACCCAGACACCGACAATCAGCAGTACTCCGGTAAGCGAAAACAGCGGGAAAAGGGCGGCGGCAATAACGAAGGTAATAACCGTGGCTATCGTGAACTGAGGCCACCGCGTTACCTGTTTGAAAGCGGTGCCCAGTCCCGCGGGGCGGGCGTAGGGGTACGCGAAAAGGGCGTAGACCATCGCCCAGCGGCTGACCACCGGCATGAATATCAACGTCACCGTCATCATGTTTTCCGGGATGCTGTTCAGCGTAACGAATTTAAGTAGCAATATTACAACGATTCCCACCACCCCGAAAGCCCCGGTACGGCTGTCCCGCATCACCGCCCAACGTTCCTTCACCGACTTGTGCCCGGCAATACCGTCGCAGGTATCAGCCAGACCGTCCAGGTGCATGGCTCCGGTGAGAATCACGATAGCCGCGATGAGCAGGGCGTTAACCACCGCCGGAGGCAGGATGAAGCCCAGCAGCCAGTTCAGCAGGGCTAATATCCCACCGATAATCAGTCCCACCACCGGGAAAAAGCTGGTGGCCTTACCCAGCTGCTCCCGAC
>CAYYVO010000360.1:0-1775 GCA_964475175.1 uncultured Dehalococcoidaceae bacterium
AAAACGGACCTTCCCGCTTTTCCCCTTGTCTTTACCGGCGATAACCAGTACGTTATCATCTTTCCTTATCTTCATAATTTTCTGCCTTATAAGACCTCGGGCGCCAGTGAAATAATTTTGGTGTAGTTCTTGTCTCTCAATTCCCTGGCAACCGGCCCGAAGATGCGGGTACCCTTGGGATTATTTTTATCGGTAAGAATTACCGCTGCATTTTCATCGAATCTGATATAAGAGCCGTCGGGACGCCGGTAGGGATGTGATGTGCGGATAATAACTGCCCGCACTACTTCGCCTTTCCTGGTGGCGGAGTTCGGTATGGCCCGTTTGACCGAGGCCACAATGATATCTCCCACCCGGGCGTATTTCCGGCGCGTTCCGCCGAGTACGTTGATACACATAATCTCGCGGGCGCCGGTATTATCGGCTACTTTCAGTCTGCTCTGCATCTGAATCATATCTTTTTCACCAAATCCTAGGTCGTAATCTCTTCCGGTTTGATATCCGCCACTTCTCCCTTGATGACTATCTCGGCCACGCGCCATCTTTTCAGTTTAGAGAGCGGGCGGGTCTCCACGATTCTTACCGTGTCACCGGTCTTACTCTGGTTCTTCTCGTCATGGGCGTAATATTTCACGACTCTCCTGATGGTCTTGTTATACAGCGGGTGACGCTTGGGCGTATCCACCGCAACCACCACGGTCTTGTCCATGGCATCGCTCACAACCTTGCCTAACCTGGTCTTACGCTTTTCTTCCATCTTTTACGGTCCTACCTTATACCCAGTTCCTTTTCCGCGAGTAGTGTCTTCAGCCGGGCTATTTTCTTCTTTACCCGGCGCACCTCGCGGTGGTTGACCAGCTGCTTGGTGGTGAGGCGAAAACGTAAATTGAATAATTCCTGGTGCGACTCCTCAAGCTGGTTATTCAGGTCGCTGGTGCTCATGTCTCTGAATTCTTTTAATTTCACCGTGCTAACTCCCTACCTGGCGGAATCACCGCCGACACCGGCGGATTCTCTAAGGATAAATCTTGTTTTTAGCGGCAGTTTGTGCGAGGCCAGGCGGATGGCCTCCTTGGCCACCTTTTCCCCGACCCCCGCCATTTCAAACATAATCCTTCCGGATCTGACCACGGCTACCCAGTGGTCGGGGGCGCCTTTACCGCTGCCCATGCGGGTTTCCGCTGCCTTCTTGGAAACCGGCTTGTCCGGGAAAACGCGTATCCAGACTTTACCTCCGCGGCGAATATGCCGGGTTATGGCGCGGCGGGCGGCCTCTATCTGCGCGCTGGTAATCCAGGCGTTTTCCAGGGCCTGCAAACCGAAATCGCCGAAGCCGATAATATTGCCCGTCTGGGCTTTACCGCGGCGGCGTCCTCTGTGGGCTTTTCTATATTTTACACGCTTAGGCTGCTGCATCCTTCGTCTCTTCCTTATCGTCGGTAGCCGATTCTGTATCCGGCGCCGCCTCGGCCTTTGGTTCTGAGGCCTTAGTCGCTTTCTTTCTGGGTTTTGGCGCAGGTTTTTCTACTTCCTTTTCTTTAGCAGAAGTAGCTTTAGCCGGTTTTTTCTCGGATTCTTTTTTAGCGGCTGCCTTGGTCGTCTTTGCCTTTGTTGTCTTCGGCTTTTTTTCAGCCTTGGCGGCAGGTTTAGCTTTAGCAGGTGCCTTTGCCGGCTTTTTTTCAGCCTTGGCGGCAGGTTTAGCTTTAGCAGGTGCCTTTGCCGGCTTTTTTTCAGCCTTGGCGGCAGGTTTAGCTTTAGCAGGTGCCTTTGCCGGC
>CAYYVO010000361.1:0-1754 GCA_964475175.1 uncultured Dehalococcoidaceae bacterium
CCCCGGCGGTAATGCCGATGAGGTTTTTGCCCTTAATCCATGATGGCTGGATTTCCCCTGCGGTCTCGATATGATGAGTCTCCGTTACCCGGGCGCACAGCTCAGCAAGTCGGTTGGTGTTGGCGCTGGAACGACCGCCCACCACCAGCATTAAATCTGCTCGACGGGCAAGCTCCAGCGCGGCGGCCTGTCTTTCCCGGATATCATGGCAAATGGTATCGATAATGCGTATCTCGGTATCTTTGACCAGGGCAACATCGATTATCTTCTTAGAGAACTCAACAAAATAGGCCGGTACCTGTGTCGTCTGGGAGAGGACACCGATGCGGCGCGGCAGCGGTTTGAGCTCCGCTACGGGTTTCTCGTCGAGAGTGGCCAGTCCCTGACCCTGTGCCCAGCCGAGTATACCGGTAACCTCGGGATGATTTGCATCCCCGTAGACGATGACGAAGAAACCCGACTCCGCCAGGCGGCGGGCGGCAGACTGCGCCCTCATGACAAAGGGACAGGTGGTGCTGATAACGTCGATATTCCGCGCCTTTATCTCTTCTTTTACCCCGGGACTGACGCCGTGAGAGCTGGTGACCACGGTATCATCTTTGATATCCTCAACGCTGGTGACCACCCTGACGCCGATATCGGCCAGCTTTTGCAGCACCTGCTGGTTATGCACCACCGCCCCCAGCGTTTCCACGCCGCCGCGCTCCCGGGCTACCTCTTCCAGCAGGTTGATGGCTCGCTTTACCCCGAAGCAAAAACCGGTCTTACTGGCTCTTTCTATTACGGGCATTTTCCCCTCCGGCATAGACACCATGATATTCCGGGGGAAGAAGGGCAGCGATTTCCCCCATGATTTCATTTATCAGTTGAGTGCGCTGTTTCCTGGTAACTTTACCGTCCGACGGCGGCAGGTTGAAGGGTTTTCCGATGGTAACGGTAACGGTAGGACGGTGCAGGAAACTCCACTTTAAATCCCTGAATTTATCCGTGCCGGTTATGCCCACCGGCAGAACGGGGACGCCAAGTCTCGTGGCTATCAACGCCGCACCGGGCAATGCCGGCTCCATTTTCCCGGTTTTACTCCGGCTGCCTTCCGGGAACATAATGACGGATACGCCCCGCTTCAGCCAGGTCTCCGCCTGCTTTATCGCCTCCCTGTCCACACCGTCCCGGCGTACCGGAAAAGCCCCGAAGTTACTTACCCAGAAACGCGACCACGCGTGGCGGAACAGCTCCTCTTTAGCCATTAAGACCGTCCTGATTTTGATGCTGGCGGCCACTATGGGGGGATCGGCGAGGTGCAAATGATTGGATACGATGAGCAGGGGGCCCTGCGGCGGTAGGTTTTCCTGCCCCTTTACCTCCCAGCTTCCCACCAAGAATACCATGATGCGTATCAAAACCCGCCCGAAGTAATAGACCCAGTGCATCGGTTTTTCCTTAGAATAACTCATGTGTCTCAATTATATCCCGATATTATAGCTAAGACAAACAGGGCGGGCGTGTGGGAAATAAATCGCCGGGCGGAGGTGGAGTGGAGAGGAAAATAATGAGGGGTGGGGAGGAGTAAAAGTCTAGTCCCGCAGGAGGCTGCGGGCGATGGTCATCCGCATTATCTCCGAGGTTCCCTCATAAATTTCGGTGACCTTGGCGTCGCGGAAATAGCGCTCCACGGGATAGTCCCGGGTATAGCCGTACCCGCCGTGAATCTGCAGCGCTTTGTTCGTCACGAATCCGGCCACCTCCGAGGCATA
>CAYYVO010000362.1:0-1744 GCA_964475175.1 uncultured Dehalococcoidaceae bacterium
CGCCAGCACCCCTCCCGCCGTTACTATAGCCCTCCAGCACCACCGCCACAGCCTCAAGGGCATCTACCAGAACAGGGCGTTTTCAATTAATATACCTTCCCGTGAGCTGGTGAAAGAGACTGATTACTGCGGTCTTGTCTCTGGCGCAAAAATAGACAAGGTTAAGGACTGCGGGTTTAACGTATTTTACGGCGAAACGGCCGGCGCCCCGCTCATCGAGCAATGCCCCGTCAACCTGGAATGCCAGGTGCTGCATATCCTTAATATGGGCAGTCACGCGCTGGTAATCGGTAAGGTGGTGGAGACGCATTTCTCCGAGGACTGCCTGACGAACGGCCACCCGGATATCGATAAAGTCCGGCCGTTTGCCTTTGGGCCGGGTAAATATTTTTCTATCGGCGAGGCCTTTGCCGATGCCTTTAAAATCGGCAATGAGATAAAGAGAAAAAACTAGCCGGAGGCACATCCTATGAAAAAAACGAAAATCGACCCCATGCCCCTCCTTTTTCCCCACCCCACAGTACTCGTCGGCGTCGATGTTGAAGGCAAGCCTGACTTCGTTACGGTGGCCTGGGCTACTATTGCCTGCGGTACCCCGCCGTGGATGGCCATCGCCCTCAACCGCGTCCGGCACTCATTCAAGGGCGTGCGGGAAAACATGGTGTTCTCGGTGAACATCCCCAACACGGCCCTGTTTAAAGAGACGGACTACTGCGGTCTCGCCACCGGCGCCAAGACCGACAAAGCTAAAGACTGCAATTTCGATGTGTTTTACGGGGAGGTAGCCGGTGCCCCGTTCATCGAGCAGTGCCCGGTGAACATCGGCTGTACCGCTGAACATATTCTTAAGCTGGGCAGCCATTACCTGATTGCCGGGCCTGTTAAAGAGATACTCATTTCCGACGACTGTATGACCGACGGCAAGCCGGACGCAAGTAAAATCGACCCCGTTGTTTACATGACTTACCCGGCCGGAACGTATAATAAAGTAGGGGAGTACCTGGGACAGGCCTTCCGCATCGGCAAGGAAATTAAAGACGTCAAAGATGACTGGGAAAGACAGCTGGCAAAGTAAGAGGTAGAAGAAAATGTGTTTAGCCATACCGGCGTTAATCAAAACGATAGACGGCCAGCAGGCCGAGGTGGATATCGACGGCATCAGCCGTGAGGTGAGCCTCCAGCTTACTCCGGAAGCGAAAGAGGGCGACTACGTGCTGCTGCACACCGGTTATGCCATCAGCATTATAGATGCGGACGAGGCCGAGGAGACTCTAAAGCTTTTAAAGGAATTAAGCGAGGCAAACTGAAAGCATCTGTCGTTGCGAGGGCAGCGCCCGAAGCAATCCGCAACCCCGTCTTGTGAATAATTAACGGATTGCTTCGCTAGGCTCGCAAAGACAAACCCAAGGAAAAGCAATTGAAATTCGTAAACGAATACCGTGATCCCGAACTGGGGAAAAAGCTTCTCGACAGGATTCGCAAGCGTTCCCGCAAACCGGCGCGGCTGATGGAGTTCTGCGGCGGGCATACCGTCGCTATCTTCAAGCACGGCTTACGCCAGCTCCTGCCGGACAATATAGAGATGCTTTCCGGGCCGGGCTGTCCGGTCTGTGTTACCGCCAGCGCTGACCTTGATAAGGCTATCGCCATGGCACGCCTGCCCGATGTCATTGTCACCAGCTTCGGGGATATGGTCAGGGTGCCGGGGAGTCGTTCTTCCTTACAGCAGGCCAAGGCCGAGGGC
>CAYYVO010000363.1:0-1742 GCA_964475175.1 uncultured Dehalococcoidaceae bacterium
AATGGAGCAGGTAAGTCCACCCTGCTCAACCGGGTAGTAAGAAAACCCCTCGCCATCATCGAGGATTTGCCGGGGACTACCCGCGACCGTAATACGGCCGATGTAACCTGGCAGGATACCGATTTCACCCTCGTAGATACCGGCGGCCTGGAGATAGCCCCGAATTCCACGATTTCCCGTGGCGTTAAGGCACAGATAGAAACCGCCATCAGCGACGCCGATGTAATAATCGACATTGTAGATGTCACCGATGGCGTAACTCCGGCCGACCATGAAATCGCCGATATGCTTCGCCGCGTCAGCAAGCCCATCGTACTGGCAGCAAACAAGGCGGACAATGATAAACTGGAAACGGAAGCCCTGGAATTTTACGAGCTGGGGCTGGGAGAACCGCTGGCCATCAGCGCCCATCACGGCCGGGGAGTCGCGGACCTGCTGGATAAGGTTACCGGCCTTCTGCCAGCTCAGCAGCCGGAACCGGCATTACCGGATACGGTCAAGGTAGCAATCGTCGGCCGGCCTAACGCCGGCAAATCGATGTTGCTCAATGCCCTGGTCGGCAACATGCGGGCAATCGTCGATGATACACCGGGGACTACCCGCGATGCCGTCGATACATTGTTTGACTTTAACGGGCAAAGTGTGTTACTTATTGATACGGCTGGAATTAGGCGGCGGGGTCGCGTGCAGGCAGGGGTGGAACGCTACAGCGTCATACGGTCGCTCCGGGCTATAGACCGGGCGGATATCGCCCTGCTCGTTCTTGATGCTACCGAATTGGTGACCAGCCAGGATACGCATATTGCCGGATATATACAGCAAGCCGTCAAGGGCATTATAATTATAGTTAATAAATGGGACCTGATTGAAAACAAAGACATAGCCGGGTGGAACAAGCTGATAAAGAGTCAGTTTAAATTTGCTTCATACGCTCCGATAATATACACCTCGGCGAAGACAGGACAGGGAGTAGAAAGGATTATGCCTCAGGTCAGCCAGATATATCGCGAGAGGCTTAAGAGGTTATCCACCGCCACCGTGAACAATGTTATCCAGGAAGCGGTTGCCAGCCATAACCGACCCCGAAGCCGCAACAAGCAGCTCAAGGTCTTCTATGCAACCCAGGCGGAAATCAATCCGCCGACTTTCGTTCTCTTTACCAATGATGCAAAACTGGTACATTTCTCCTACCGCCGCTACCTAGAAAATAAATTGCGTCAGGCTTTCGGCTTTTACGGCACGCCGCTCCGCATGATTTTCAAAAACAGGAGTGAACAATGATTGCCGGCCTGTATATTGCGGCGGTATTTATCGGCTATATTCTCGGCTCTATCCCCTTCGGCCTGTTGATAGCAAAGCTGTTCGCTAAAAAGGATGTCAGGCAGGTCGGCAGCGGTAAAATAGGCATGACCAACGTAATGCGCGCGGCCGGCAGAAAGGCAGCCGCGGTATCGCTCCTTCTCGACATGGGTAAGGCCATCGCAGCTGTTCTCATCGCAGGGCTGATTTTCAGAGACTATGATACGATAGCCGTTGCCCCGTTTACCCATAGTTACAGCGCCCAGGCGCTGGCAGCACTGTCCGCGATTGCCGGGCACAGCTGGTCGGTCTTTCTCAAGTTCAAGGGCGGACGAGGGGTGGCTACCTTTCTCGGGGGATTGCTGGCAATGTACTGGCCGGCGGCCGCGGTGGGCGGCGGACTCATGGTTATCATTGGGCTGATTACCAGGTACATGTCTCTC
>CAYYVO010000364.1:0-1734 GCA_964475175.1 uncultured Dehalococcoidaceae bacterium
CTTCACGCCTTTTTCGCGGGCGACGTCGATTATCTCTTCAGCAGTGACGACCACCGCCTTTCCCGCTTTGATTTTCTCGTTTATTTCTTCGATTGATTTGGCCACTTAAATTCTCCGCTGAAATTGATACCGATAAAAATGGGATTACATAACATTTTAACAGAGCCGGGGTTCGAATACAATATCCCAGCTGTCTCAAGTTGAAGCGCCTACCTGTATAAGATATAATCAAAAGTGAAGCCTTTTATCAAAAGGGAGATAGCTTTGTTCAGAACTTATTCCTGCGGTGAATTACGGAAAGAACACGTTGGAAAAGAAGTATCCCTGGCCGGATGGGTCAACCGCCGCCGCGACCATGGCGGGCTCATTTTTATCGACCTCCGTGACCGTGAGGGAGTTGTTCAGACAGTCTTTAACCCTGAAATTTCTCAGTCGTGCCTGAAAACGGCCGAAGATATGCGTAACGAGTTCGTGGTAAGGGTAACCGGAGAGGTCGCCCGGCGTCCGGAGGGAACCGAAAACTCTAAAATACCCACAGGTGAAATAGAAGTAATCGTAAAAAATACCGAGATACTGAATACGTCTAAAACTCCTCCCTTCTATATAAACGAAGAAATGGAAATAGACGAGAGCCTCCGCCTGAAATACCGCTACATGGACCTGCGCCGTCCCCGTATGAGAGATAATATCCTGTTAAGACATCGAGTCGTGAAGTTTATGCGTGATTTCCTGGATTCAAGAGGTTTCGTAGAGATCGAAACACCTATACTGATAAAAAGTACCCCGGAGGGGGCCAGGGATTACCTGGTGCCCAGCCGCATCCATCCCGGTGAGTTCTACGCCCTGCCTCAATCGCCACAGCAGATTAAGCAGCTGCTGATGGTGGCAGGGATGGAGAAATACTACCAAATTGCCCGCTGTTTCCGCGACGAGGATACCAGGGCTGACCGTCAGCCGGAGCATACCCAGCTGGATATGGAGATGAGCTTCGTGACGCAGGATGAAATCCTCGAGCTCATCGAGCAGCTTTTTACCTCGCTGTTCGAGAATATGAAACCCGGGTGTAAACTGATAAAACCGTTTCCGTGCCTGACGTATACAGAGGCGATGGAGCGTTACGCGTCGGACAAGCCGGACCTGAGATATGGACTGGAGGTAGCCGACCTTACCGATATCGCCGTAAACACGGAATTTACCATTTTCCAAACGGCCATTGAAAACGGTGGTGAGGTCAGGGGTATATCCGCCCCCGGCTGTGGTGATTACAGTCGCCACCAGCTGGATGAATTGAACAAGCTGGTGCAGGCTGTCGGCGCCAAGGGATTGCTAACAATTTCTTTGGGAGACACGGGTGGTAGTCTCGGAGACCTGACACTCGACATGGTAAAGTCGGTAGCAGCCAAGTTTCTGACCCTTGAGCAAGTGATAACTATGGCGGAACGCTGTGGGGCTGAAAAAGGCGACCTGCTGCTGATAGTCGCCGGCAGGCCCGATGAGGTAAACCCGGCTCTCGATACGCTGCGCCGTGAAATGGCAAGCCGGCTGGAGCTGGCAGACCCCAATCAATTTGCTTTTGCCTTCATCGTCGATTTTCCGTTACTGACATGGGACGAGGAAACTAGCCGGTGGGATGCGGTGCATCATCCGTTTACCATGCCCCGCGATGAAGATATTCCGCTGCTGGAAACTACTCCGGAAAAGGTTATCGGCCGGAACTACGATATCGTATGCAAC
>CAYYVO010000365.1:0-1708 GCA_964475175.1 uncultured Dehalococcoidaceae bacterium
CGATGTGGCAATCTTTATACTGTCTTACGGATTGCTTCGCTCCGCTCGCAATGACTTATAAGTTAATTAATATCTCTCTTTAATATTGCCTCAGGAACCTGAGGTCGTTATTATAAAAATGTCTGATATCGTCGATGCCGCAGCGGAGCATCGGCTGACGGTCGATACCCATGCCGAAGGCATAACTGGTATACACATCCGGGTCTATACCGGCACGCCGTAATACGTCCGGGTGGGTCATGCCGCAGCCCAAGAGTTCAAGCCATCCGGAACCGCCGCAAACCCTGCATTCCTCATTATCGCAGCATTCCACAGCGAGTTCCGCGCCCGGCTCGACGAAGGGGAAATAATCGACGCGGAAACGCACCTTTCTATTGTCGCCGAAGTAGCGACGGGCGAACTCATAAAGCGTCCCTTTGAGGTCAGCCATTGTTATGCCCTTGTCCACGGCGATGCCGTCGATTTGATAAAGCATCCAGCCGTGAGTGGCATCGGTAGCTTCATACCGGTAGACCTTGCCCACCTCAACAGCACGTATCGGCGGTTCCAACCTCTCGAGAGTGCGGGCGGTAACAGCCGTGTTATGCGTGCGCAGCAGCGGTTGTTTTTTGCCTTTTCCGGTATCAATCCAGAACGTTGACATGTTATCACGGGCGGGGTGCTCGGCGGGTATATTAAGCGCTTCGAAGTTGTAATAGTCCCATTCCACCTCGTTGCCCTCGATTACCTGAAATCCCATCGAGGTGAATATCTGGCATATCTCATCAATCGTCTGGGTTATGGGATGAAGGTGTCCAGCAGGATAAGGACGCCCCGGCAGGCTGATATCGATTGCTTCCTTTTGCGTTTCCGAGGTAAGCTGCAGTTCTCGGAGGGACTGGCTTTTCTCACCGGAGCTGCTTTCCAGAAGCTTTTTAATCTGGTTGGCTGCAGCCCCGACGGCTTTTCTCTCGTCCATAGACAATGTCGAAAGTCTGCGTAGAATTTGGGTCAGCGGACTTTTCTTACCCAGGTATTGCACACGCCAGGTTTCCAGGTCTTTGGCATTATCAATACCATCGAGCTGTTTCAGGGCTTCCGCTTTTATCTCTTCTATTTTATCCAGCATCTTTCCGCCTGCTAAAAATATCCCCTTCCTTAATTGAAGGGAAGGGGACTGGGTGAAATTGCTCTTTTCCTACCGTGGGGTTTTAGTCCTGGCCTTTCCCTCCAACGAGAGTTACCAGGCTGCTAAAGCTTTCTGGTTCCCTGACGGCCATATCGGCCAGCATTTTCCGGTTAATATCAATACCGGACTTTTTCAGTCCGTTCATGAACTGGCTGTAAGTGGTTCCCTGAGCGCGGCAGGCGGCGTTTACGCGTAGAATCCAGAGTCGGCGCATATCACCCTTACGCTCACGGCGGTGGAAATAAGCATAGCTCAATGACTTAATCATCGATTCGTTGGCACGCTTGATAAGCCGGTGCTTGGTGCCCCGATGACCTTTGGTCATGGCAAGTATTTTCTTATGACGCTGGTGAGAGGTTACCCCTCGTTTAACTCTAGGCAAGGAAATCTCCTCCTAACTATTTGACACCGTTAGGTATCAGTCGGGAAATCCGTTTACGGTCGCTTTTATGCAGCGGTATCATCTCGTCAAACTGGCGTCTTACCCGCTTTGCTTTCTTGGTACGCAGGTGGCTTTTGGGTCCTTTAACACGCATTATC
>CAYYVO010000366.1:0-1705 GCA_964475175.1 uncultured Dehalococcoidaceae bacterium
GTCTGGCGCTACTGGCTGAGGGACCTGGGCAAGAAGCAGATTTTCATCGACCCGTTCTGCAACTATACCGCCGCTATCCTGGGAGACAAATGGATAGCCCCTCGCCCGGGCACCGACGCCGCCATGGCGGAAGCCATCGCCTACGTGTGGCTAAACGAAGGCACCTACGATAAAGACTACGTGGCCACGCATACGGTGGGATTCGATGAGTTTAAGAAGCATATTATAGGCGAGGACGACGGCATCGCCCGGACTCCGGAATGGGCAGAGGAAATCTGCACGGTGCCGGCATACGTGATAAAAAGTCTGGCCCGGGAGTGGGCTTCCAGCCGGACGATGCTGGCAGCCGGTTCCCGCGGCGGAGAGTCCGGCGCCTGCCGCCAGGCCTACGGCACCGAATGGGCGCGCCTGATGGTACTGCTGCAGGCCATGCAGGGACTCGGCAAGCCGGGCGTAAATATCTGGGGTACCACCATGGGGACGCCCTATAACGCCGATTTCAATTTCCCCGGCTACAGTTCCTTCGGGCCGAATTTCCTGAACGGGTTCGCCAAGAAGCAGGCGGAAAACCCGGTCAAGCAGCGTGTCTACCGCCTGCTCGTGCCGGAAGCGATACTGAATCCTCCCGTCAAGTGGCTCGGCCAGACCTTCTGCGGTCAGTCGCTGGAGCAGCAGTTCATCCCCTATACCTACCCCGCCCCCGGCTGCTCAGAGGTAAAGATGTTTTACCGCTACGGCGGCTCCTTCCTCGGTACGATGACGGGTACCAACCGCTGGGTAAAAATGTACCAGAGTCCGAGGCTGGAGTTCGTAGTCAACCAGGACTGCTGGTGGTGCACGGAGACTGGTCTGGCCGATATTATTTTGCCGGCCTGCACCAACTTCGAACGTTACGATATCGGCGAATGGGCCCAGACCGGCGGTTATACGCACCACGGCTCCAACGCCTGCAACCACCGGGTTATCGTCTACCAGCACAAGTGTATCGAGCCGCTTTACGAATCGAAGTCTGACTACAGGATATTCACCGAACTGGCCGACCGCCTGGGCATTAAAGACGAGTTTACCGAGGGCAACACGGAGCAGGACTGGGTAGAGAAAGTCTATAACTATTCCGACCTGCCCGAATACATATCCTTCGAGGACTTTAAAGAGAAGGGGTACTTTATCGTGCCCATGCCGGAGGACTATCAGCCCACGCCCGGCCTGCGCTGGTTTTACGAGGGAAGGGAGTGCGATACCCCCGACCACTTTAATCCCAAGCGAAAGACGGAAAAAGCTAAAGAGCTGGGGACCTACAGCGGTAAGATAGAGTTCGTCTCTCAGAGCCTCCTTAAACATCTCCCCGACGATGAAGAGAGACCGCCGCTGCCGCGCTATATACCCAGCTGGGAGGGCTATGACTCCGAGCTGGCGAGGAAATATCCCCTCCAGCTTATAACCCCCCACCCCCGCTTCTCATTTCATACCCAGTACGATTCCAATGCGAGTTGGCTGGGGGAGGTGCCGGGACATCGCGTAAGGAAAGACGGCTATAACTGGCACCCGGTACGCCTTCACCCTGAGGACGCCGCAGCACGCGGTATCCAAGACGGGGATATCGTAAAAATTTATAATGACCGCGGCGCGGTGCTCTGCGTTGCTGAAGTTACCGAGAGAATTAAGCCCGGGGTGGTGCATTCATACTATCGCTCCGGCAAATACG
>CAYYVO010000367.1:0-1695 GCA_964475175.1 uncultured Dehalococcoidaceae bacterium
AGCTGCAGGAAGAAGACGCTGCATATAAGGCAAAACGCCATAGAAGGGAAGGGCGTCGTGGTCCCTACCCTGAAATGCCTCTTTACACTATAGCAGATGCCGAAGCCGTTGAGCCGCATTTTAGCGCCGTAGAATACCTGAGCTGTGTGGGAATCGATGGCAATCTCGAGGGCTGTTACTATGAGGCGGGTCACGTACTCGGATCGGCGGTCATAAATATAAATATCCGACAGGATGGCAAGAATCATAGAATAATTTTTTCCGGTGATATCGGCGAGCCCGACCGCCCGATAATAAAGGACCCGGCTGTTTTCGATGAAGCTGAATATATAGTTATGGAGTCAACTTATGGCGACCGTACTCACGAAGAACACGAGAACATCGATATTCAAAAACAATTACGCGATTGTATCAACAGGACGGTAAGCGCCGGGGGCAACATCATTATTCCCAGTTTCGCCCTGGAGCGGTCCCAGGAACTACTGTACCACCTGAACGAATTGTTTTTACGTAAAGAAATTCCACCTTTAATCGTCTTTCTGGATAGCCCTATGGCAATACGGATTACAGAAGTATTTAAACGTCACGCTGACCTCTTCGACAAAGAGATGATGCAGCGTCTGCGCCAGGGTGATTCCTTTTTTAGTTTTGAAAACCTCAAAATGGTACAGACTGTGGGAGAGTCCAAGGCCATTAATAACATAAAGGGAAGCAGTATCATCATAGCCGGTAGCGGTATGGTAACCGGCGGCCGTATAAAGCACCATATTGTCAACAACATCAGGAGGGCAGAAAGCACAATATTATTTGTCGGCTATCAAGCGGAGGGAACGCCGGGCAGAATATTGCTGGATGGTGCCAAGAAAGTCCGTCTCTTAGGGCAAATACATCCGGTGAAAGCACACATTGAACAAATCGAGGGGTTTTCGGCCCACGCCGACCGTGATGGACTACTAGATTGGTTAGATGACATTCGTGTCCCGCCGCGCTGTGTATTTGTCACTCACGGGGAAGAAAAAGCAGCCAATAGCTTTGCGAAGCTATTGAACGAGAAGACCGGGTGGACCACAAAAGTCCCCCGATACAAAGATACCGTGAAGCTCGTTTAAATCGAGAAAGAGGGTCCACCTGTGAAGGACAAAAGTGGCTGCGGCTGGACTTGAACCCACGACCACAACCTTATCAGGACCTGCAACGTGCCCCTGGCGTTCTTGCCCAGGGGTATACTTTTTTATTTCACATGCATGTATAATACGCGCACTTTAAGAGAATGTGACTTGAGAACCAAAACCGATGAACTGGATAAGAACCGGTTTAAAGAGTAGGAGGAATACATGGTAGATTATATGGTCAACTCTTTCAAATCCTTCTTTCAAAACCCCAGCGCCTTGGGGATCGGTCTGGCTATAGGCTTCGGTGCAGTCTGGCTGGCCTGTTACCGGCCGCCGCTCTTTAAGAAACCCTGGCTGTGGGCGGTCCTCGCAGTCAGTGCCTTTCTAACCCTGGCTGCTGTTTGCTTTATTCAAACTCCTCTCCAGGTTTGGGCTGGACAAGCGCTGAGCCATTTCTGGAGCCAGGAGGTCCTCATGCGCTGGATTCTTCTGGCTGGCATACCATCAATACTCCTCACCGGGCTGGTTCAGGAAGGGGCAAAACTGGTGCCGGTGGTTGTCTACTGGCGGCGTAGCGACAGGA
>CAYYVO010000368.1:0-1025 GCA_964475175.1 uncultured Dehalococcoidaceae bacterium
ATATAGCAGTGCCGGACGTGAGCTTGATAGTCATCGGCAACTTTAACTTCCACGTGGGACTGATTGCCGACCAGCTTTCTATTGTGATGGCTGTAACCGTATCCATCGTCAGCCTGATGGTCCAGATATACTCGCTGGGCTACATGGCGCACGATGAGGCGGGTTACTACCGCTATTACACGTGGATGTCCCTGTTCACCTTCTCCATGCTGGCACTCGTCCTGTCCGATAGCCTGCTCTTTACCTTCGTTTTCTGGGAGATGGTAGGCCTCTGCTCTTATCTCCTTATCGGATTCTGGTACCACAAGAAATCGGCCGCCGACGCCGCTAAGAAGGCGTTTATCGTTACCAGAATCGGCGATTTCGGTTTCTTGGCCGGACTACTGATATTATTCCTGAATACCGGCACATTCGATATTCATGAGCTGCACGGCCTGGCAGTCACCGGTGTCCTCGGCGGCACGGTCCTGATGTGGGCGGCCATCGGTATCTTTGCCGGTGCCGTCGGCAAATCGGCCCAGTTCCCGCTCCACGTCTGGCTGCCCGACGCCATGGAAGGCCCGACCCCCGTCAGCGCCCTCATCCATTCCGCAACGATGGTCTCGGCCGGCGTCTTCCTGGTAGCGCGCACTATCCCGTTCTTCATCTACTCGACCGAGGCATTAACCATCGTCGCGATCATCGGGGGCTTTACGGCCATCTTCGCCGCCACGATGGGTCTGGCCGCCAACGACATCAAGCGCGTGCTGGCTTACTCCACCATCAGCCAGCTGGGCTATATGATGCTGGGACTGGGTGCGGCGGGTACGGCTCTGGCCGCTGAAATCAGCAGCGGCCACCTGCACGGGGGCACCGAGGAAATATTAATTCTTGCCAAGGGAGTGGCCGCTATCGGTATCTTTCACCTGTTCACCCATGCCTTCTTCAAGTCCCTGCTTTTTATGGGTTCCGGGAGTGTCAACCACTCTACCGGCACCTTCGATATGCGTTTAATGGGCGGACTGCGCAAGACAATGCCGTGGACG
>CAYYVO010000368.1:1035-1678 GCA_964475175.1 uncultured Dehalococcoidaceae bacterium
GTCCTGTTCTGGCTGGTAATGATAACCGTATTCCTGACGGCATTTTACATGTTCCGCGCTATTTATATGACCTTCCACGGCGAGTACCGCGGCGGCGATGAGAGCGGTGATTATAAACACACCCACGAATCGCCCTGGGTGATGGTGGGGCCGCTGGTATTCCTGGCTATCCTGGCTATAGTGGCAGGATGGTGGAATCTCACCGGCGGATTCGCCGAGTTTATGGGGCATCACGGCGGTCACGCCGCCGAGAGTGCCATCGGCGGGCTTTTTGCCCCGTTTACCCATGCCCTGCCGGTAAGTGCCCTGGTGGTCGGTCTCTTCGGTATCTTCATGGCGTATGTTATCTACTGCCGCAAATGGATAAGCGCGGAATCGGTAGGCAAGTTCTTCGGCCCGCTTTATACGCTGGTCTACCGCAAGTATTTCTTCGACGAGATATATGAAAACATCATCGTGAAGGTGGTTCTTCTCAAAGGCCTGTTCTCCGGCTTTACGTTCTTCGATAGCAAAGGCGTCGACGGTGCCGTCAACGGTATCGGCGAAGCCGTTACCAGCACCGGCCGGGCTATCCGGCATGCCCAGACGGGACAGCTGCAGCTTTACGGTCTGTTCATAGGCATCGGCGTGGCTGTAATAACAA
>CAYYVO010000369.1:0-1676 GCA_964475175.1 uncultured Dehalococcoidaceae bacterium
TCAGCATATGGAAGGAACCTGCCGAAGCCAGGACGTGAAGGTCATCGAAGCTCTCGTCGGTAAGGGTTTCCACGGCGGAAATTATTACAGGAAGGTACTCCGGTTTGGCCCCGGCCATGACGGCATTTATAGCTATTTTCTCGATGGTGGCGATTCCCTGCTTGGGATTGATTCTGCCCAGTACCTCTTTGGGGTCCCTGCTTGTTCCTGAGAGAATCCATTTGACGCGCTCCGGTGTGGGGGGTACCAGCGGCAGACCGTCGCCCCAGCGGTTCATCAGGTAAGTCTCGTTGAATTCTTCGAAGGCTTCAGGATAAGAGTCTCCGGTGAAAGTAACCTCAGGAGGTCCGCCATCGTCCCCTTTCTCTTGTGCCGGACTTGATTCTTCCGACTTCAGTGGGGTGATTAGTGCTTCGACAAGGTCATCGAAGACGGATTCTACCAGCGGCCGGACGGTATCAACGTCGCCGCGGAGCTTGTAAAAGTCCGCCGAGCTTACTTTTACACGACGCAGTCCGGGCATGCCGTTGTCCGCCGATGCCGATTTTGCGTCGTCGTCGAAGGTATCGCAGTTGATAAACACACCCGGTTTGCCGAGACTTTCCAGTTTGACTGTGCCGGCCACGCCGACAAACGTGCAGGACCCTCAGTCCCCCACCCCGTACACGAAGGTGTCTATCTGCGGCAGCCAGGCCTGGGCATCCTCATCTCTAATTAAAAAAGCACCCCTGAGGAGGGTTGTCTTGACGGTAGGGTACTTCTTTTTAAGCAGTTCTTCAAAAGCTGTATAGAAATTGTCCATACCAGGTTTGCTGTTCCAGTACAGACCGACGGTCTTGCCAGCCAAATCACTAACGCGGGGGTTCAGCCCGGAGGTCGGTTTGGCCTCGATAGCACCCCGCGGATTAAGGACCACTAATTTTTCACTCATTTCTTACTCCTTTTAATAATTCTCCCCATGCAGAAATACATGTAAACTAATAAAAATTGTTGGGCTATTGTATTATGGTTGCCCCTATTTTAAATGTCAAATGAATCAGAGAGTGTAAAAACTATCCTCTGCCTTCCGCGGATACCCGTTTCATAACTTTTTTACTCGCTGACGGCATGATAACAACGGTCATAACAGGTCTCTTCACGTTCCGCCAGTATTGCGGGAAATGGGCTACCCCTGGAGGTACGTAGACACTCGATGACGTGGTGAGAATTATCTTTTCCGTGTCATCTCCCTCACCCAGCCAGAATTCCACTTCCGCCCCGAGGTCTCTGGTATTTTTGGGGTCTGTCCCCAGGAAGAGAAATATCTCTTCGTAATCGTGCTTGTGAGGTTCGGTGACGTACTTATCGGCGCCGATAGCGATATCGCCGGAAATAATGCCGTACTCGACTATCGAGTTAGCTTCTTTAACGAAGTCGGGTGAAAACATGACCATGGGGCCGGTGTCCTCGGCACAACGTACCGGTATATCGTCGGTTTCCGGCACTTCGTCTCTATAGTCTTCGGTAACGATAGCCGGTTTTCTCACCACGTCTTTTTCATACTTCAACGTTGCCATTATCCTGCCTCCTTCTCCATGGGGTTTGTTTAAAATCTCAACAGCTGGCGGAAGTGCCCCACCGGAATCCCCTGGGTCAGTGTCCTGATGCGGTAGACGCTGGTGCTGGCGGTCAGGTAG
>CAYYVO010000370.1:0-1663 GCA_964475175.1 uncultured Dehalococcoidaceae bacterium
ATTTAGTGCAGTCGGGCAAGAGCGTCCTGCTGCTGGGACGTCCCGGCGTCGGCAAGACGACGATGCTGAGGGAGGTTGCCCGCGTTCTGGCTGATGATGCCGATAAACGCGTTATTATTGTGGATACCTCCAACGAAATCGCCGGTGACGGTGATATCCCGCACCCGGCCATCGGTCATGCCCGCCGGATGCAGGTGACCACCCCAAGCCGCCAGCATGCCGTGATGATCGAAGCGGTGGAAAACCACATGCCCGAGGTAATCGTTATTGATGAGATAGGCACCGAGCTTGAGGCCATGGCTGCCCGGACAATCGCCGAGCGCGGCGTCCAGCTGGTCGGTACCGCCCACGGCAACACACTCGATAACCTTATGATGAATCCGACCCTTTCCGACCTCGTTGGCGGAATACAGTCGGTCACCCTCGGCGATGAAGAAGCGCGCCGCCGCGGTACCCAGAAATCGATTCTGGAAAGGAAGTCGCCGCCCACGTTCGATATTGTCGTCGAGATTCAGGAAAGGGACAGGGTAGCCATACACCCGGATGTCGGCGAGGCTGTAGACGCCCTCCTCCGCGGCACGCCGCCCGGAACCGAGGTACGGTGGCTGGATGATACGGGCGAGGTAAAAATCGAAAAGGCCGCGACCGAGAAGGAAAAGCCCCCCCGCGTAAAAAGAGCGACCAAAGATACAAAATCGGCGAAGATATATCTCTTCGGCGTGAATCGTACACGCATGCAGCAGATGGGCCGGGACCTTCATCTGGACCTGGATATCGTCGATAACCTGAATGAAGCCAGCATGTTCATAACCTCGAAAAACTATTACCGTCAGAGGCCTCAGAAGGTCAGGGACGCGGAAAACTCCAACCTTCCTATATATGTACTCAGGAGCAATACGCCGCCACAGATGCGGCAGCTGCTGGAGACGCTGTGCCCTGGGAAAGATGATGAAAGGCCTGTTCCGTTCAAGACTGCACTTGAAGAAGCCGAAGACGCCGCAGCGCAGGTACAGGAAGGTGAGGACGCCATCGAGTTAAGCCCGCAGAGCTCTTATATACGCCGCCTTCAGCATTTAATCGCCCAGCGCAGCGACCTTTCCTCTCACAGCTTCGGGAAGGGTCCTAACCGCAGGGTGAGAATATATAAGGAACGGCCAAGGTAAATAACCCGAAAAGGAAATTCAATATGGCTCCTTTTATTACCTTTGAGGGGGTGGAGGGTTGCGGCAAGAGCACCCAGTCCCGGCGGCTCTACCGGCGGCTTCACAAACTGGCTGTCCCCGTTTTGTTAACGCACGAACCGGGCGTAACCGCCCTCGGTAAAAAAATCACCCGCATGCTCAAGTGGTCGCATGACGTCAATATCTCGCCGATGGCGGAACTGCTTCTTTTTAATACTTCACGGATTCAACTTGTCACCGATGTAATCAAGCCCGCTCTGGAGAAAGGAACGGCGGTAATCTGCGACCGTTTTGCCGACTCCACCACCGCTTATCAGGGGTACGGGCGGGGGCTGGATTTAGAGACTGTAGCCGTCGTTAATGCGGTAGGCACGGAAGGGCTCATACCTGACCTTACTGTTTTGATGGATATGCCGGTGGAAGCCGGTATGACCCGTAAGCAGGGAGAAAAACAGGATCGCTTGGAGGAAGAATCTTTAGAG
>CAYYVO010000371.1:0-1660 GCA_964475175.1 uncultured Dehalococcoidaceae bacterium
GGCCTGGTAAGTATCTATATCATAGTCCCCCTCGAAGGTCTCTCTCAGCGAAGGCGCCAGCATCTCGCCGGTAAACCAAGCGGTCCGGAGAGCGAAGTCCTTTTTCAAATTATGGCCCATCTCCTCGGCGCGTTTGATAACGGTCATTAAAAAGCTGGGCGTCCCAACGAACCCGGTTACCTTCAAATCCCTCATAATCTGTATCTGGAGGTCGGTATTGCCGGTGCCGGCCACCACCACCGTTCCTCCGCAGTCCTCTATACCCTCATGAAACAGGATGCCCGCCGGGGACATGTGGTATGTAAAGGTATTGATGACCACATCGCCTTTTCTGAATCCCGCCGCCCAGAAGGACCTGGCAAACCACTTGATATCGGGGGGCTGAATTTCATAGATGGGGCCGGGGGAGATAAAAATACGCTCGATATCCTCGAAGGGGATGGCGGCTACCCCGCCGTACGGCAGGTCGGCCTTCTGCATTTCCAGGAGGTCTGTTTTTCTAGTTACGGGCAGCTTCTCTAAATCCTTTACGACGGTTATCTGCTCGGGACCGATACCGGCCGTATCCAGCAGCTTCTTCACAGCCGGAGCATGTTGATAATGATAAGCTACCGTCCTGGCCAGCTTTTGGTTGTGGTAATCTTCACGGGTAGCCGGCGTTATTGTTTCAAGTTCGTCGAAGTACTCGTCAGGCCTGGACTTTACAGCCATCTCTTTCTCCTCTTGTAATGCTTCACTTCGCGGTAGCTCTTTTTCGTACCCAGGGCGGAAAGCCCCATGTAAAACTCTTTCACGTCCTCGTTATTCTTAAGGAAATCGGCGCTTCCGTCAAGCACCACGCGCCCGTTCTCCATGACATAGCCGTAATGGGCAATGCTCAGGGCGATACGCACGTTCTGCTCAACCAGCAGGACGGAGGTCTTTTGCTCGGTATTAAACCTCTTTATAATCTCGTAAATTTCTTCGACCAGCAGCGGAGCCAACCCCAGCGAAGGCTCGTCCAGCATCATGAGTTTGGGAGTTGCCATCATCGCCCGTCCGATTACCAGCATCTGCTGCTCGCCGCCGGACAGATAGCCAGCCGTATTACGCCGCAGCTCTTTAAGGCGCGGGAAATAATCGTAGACCATCTCAAGGTCCTGTTTTACGGCATGGCGATCACCGCGATTATGAGCACCCACCATGAGGTTTTCCTCGGTGTTGAGGTGCTCGAAGACATGACGGCCCTCCAGCGCCTGGATGATACCCATCTTCCCTATTTCCTCGGCGCTTTTCCTGTCTATCCTCTCATCGTTCCACTCAATGCTACCGTCGGTAACTTCCCCTTCCTCAACACGGAGCAGCCCTGATATTGCCTTGAGCGTGGTGCTCTTACCCGCCCCATTTGCGCCGAGAAGGGCGATGATAGCGCCATCCTCCACAGCTATGGAAACGCCATGCAATACTCTTATTACATTGAGGTAGGTGACCTCAATGTTATTAAGTTTGAGCATCTTTTATTTTCCCTTAATCCGAGACGGGGCCCCGCCTGAAAGCGGAGCCCCGGATAATTCTAGCTATTTACCAAACCATTCGTACTCTTCGTAAGCAATTACCGGTGCATCAATCCAGTCGGTGATGGCTGTAATCTCACCATTCTTTACCTGGAAGACACGAACCG
>CAYYVO010000372.1:0-1278 GCA_964475175.1 uncultured Dehalococcoidaceae bacterium
CGGCAGAAAGTGCATTTGCCGCAGGACTCCCGCTGCGTGAACTCCAGGAAATAGCGGGCAATCTCTACCATGCAGTCGTCTTCATCAAGGATGACCATGCCGCCGGAGCCCATCATGGAACCGGCCTCGCTGAGGGAATCGAAATCTACCGGCAGGTCGAGGGCGGATTCCGGCAGGCAGCCGCCGGAAGGACCGCCTATCTGGACGGCTTTGAATTTCTTGCCTTTGGGTATGCCGCTGCCGACCTCGTAGATAATCTGACGGAGGGTGGTGCCCATGGGTACTTCCACCAGCCCGGTATTGACAATCTTGCCCGCCAGGGCGAACACAGCCGTGCCGGGGCTATCCTTGGTGCCGATGCCGTTAAACCATGCGGCGCCGTTCCTGATTATCGGCGGGACGAAGGCCAGAGTCTTAACGTTGTTAACAACCGTCGGTTTGCCGTCCAGTCCGCTGGTAGTCGGGTAGGGCGGACGGTAGCGGGGCATGCCGGACCTTCCCTCCAGCGAAGCGATGAGCGCCGTTTCCTCGCCGCAGACAAAGGCGCCGGAGCCCTGAAAAACAGTAATATCGAGGCTGAAATCGCTGCCCAGTATATTTTTGCCCAGAAGGTTGAGTTTTTTAGCCTGCTTGAGGGCGAGTTCGACCCTTTCCACAGCCAGCGGGTACTCGGCGCGAACGTAGATATACCCGCGGTGTGCCCCGATGGCATATGCGGCGATAATCATGCCCTCTATCACCGAATGGGGGTCGCTCTCCAGGATGGAGCGGTCCATGAAAGCCCCGGGATCGCCCTCGTCGGCGTTGCAGATGATATATTTGGTCCGGCTGTGAGCTTCGCGGCAGTACTGCCACTTGGTGCCGGTGGAGAAACCGGCCCCGCCCCGCCCCCGTAATCCCGAGTCTGTCACTTCTTTAATAACGTTTTCAGGCTTCATATCCAGTGCATTGGCCAGGGCGTTGTAGCCGCCCCCGGCGATATAGTGCTTTATCTCGGTCGGGTCTATATGACCGCAGTTTTTCAGTATTATCTTGTTCTCATGCTGGGCGCGTGGAAAATCGTCGAAGCTAGGGAGGATGTCGTTAGCTTCCAGCGCGCCGATGACGAACTCAGGGCAGGGATTATCCCCGAGGATGAATTCCTTGACGAGTCTCTCGGCGATAACCGGATTGGTATAGCCGTAGCAAATCGGCGGGTAGCCCGGCTTGCTGATAATCACCAGGGGTTCGGCGTAGCAGTGTCCCATGCAGCCGACCTCTATCACCGGGCAGTCCAGG
>CAYYVO010000372.1:1288-1601 GCA_964475175.1 uncultured Dehalococcoidaceae bacterium
CTTTGGTGGGTTCCACCTGGGCTTCCGGCTTGTTATCACCCACGGTAACCGGGGCCATGGTGCAGCAGCCGACACAGGCAACGATATCAAGGTCGAACTCCCGGTCGGCGGTGGTTTCGCGCGGATTGATTTCGAGTCTGCGTTTCCAGGCATCCAGTGTTATATAGCCGCCTTTCATGTGGCAGGCTGTGCCCAGGCACACCCGTATCGAGTGTTTACCCGGGGGATTAAGGCGGAACTGGTTATAGAACGTGACCACGCCGTAGACATCTATAGCCGGTATGTTGAGGTATTCGGCAATCTCGGTCATGGC
>CAYYVO010000373.1:0-1198 GCA_964475175.1 uncultured Dehalococcoidaceae bacterium
ATGAATTTCTAAGGCCCGCGGCATTTTGTATACCGGGAGGTAATCGATATAAAAATCACCGAAGAATCAACGGCACAGCCAGTAGCCGAAATGGTGCCGGTACAGAGGTTCGAGCGAAAGTTCTCGATACTGCCCAGGAATATCGGGTTTGCCCACAGCCTGCTGCGGCAGGTCTGCCGGCCGGATAAAGAGTATCCCGTCGACCGGGTGAATAGTCTTTATTTCGATACCACCGACCTCGACCAGTACGAGCGGTCGGCATCCGGCGAGTTCAAGAAAAACAAGGTACGCATCCGCTGGTACGGCGACGGCACGAAGCGTAAACGAGAAACTCTCGTTTACGTGGAACTGAAATCAAGGGAAGGCTTTGCCAGCAGCAAGCAGCGCCATAGTCTGGCAGTGCCTAAAAAGCGCCTCGAACCGCAGAATCTGGGGACGGGGATTATAGATAAAACTCAACTCCTGGAAAGTCTTGCCGGTTTCGGCTATTTCCCGGATAAACCTCTCCGACCCATTATCGTGATATCCTACCAGCGCTACCGCTTTAACGAAATGCAGACCGGAATCAGGGTATCGTTCGACTACGATATCCGCGCCTCGATGGTGGCCCCGGAAATAGGGCACTCCGCCAAGGAAAAGGAGATACGCCTGCCGAGCGGAGTCATCGAGGTAAAAGGCCCGACGCTTGAGTTACCCGTGACGCTCCGCCGCATGAGACTGCTGGATACGGACTGGAGTCGGTTTTCCAAGTATGGCTATTGCCTCGATACGTTTTTCATCGAGCCGGGCAGTATGGCTCGTTTTTCGCCTTCGGGTAGAATGATTGAGGTATAGATAGAAAGGAGAAATTATCATGTTCGACGAATTCCTGGAACTCATCACGGAAATACAGTCACCGGTAGGACTCTGGGAGGCTATTATCGCCATAGGATTTTCCCTGATTGCCTCTATCGTCACGTACCTCATGTACCAGCTGTTCTACGGGTCGAGACACATCGGGGCCGGTGTCCACCGTACCTTTATCATCGGCGGGCCGGCGATAACGGCACTGTTCCTGGGCATACAGGTATCCATACCGCTGTCGCTGGGTCTGCTGGGCGCGCTGTCCTTTGTCCGTTTCCGTACACCGGTAAAAGACCCGGCGGAGATAGGATTTCTCCTTCTGCTAATCGCCTCGTCGATAGGCGCCGCTACCAGC
>CAYYVO010000373.1:1208-1566 GCA_964475175.1 uncultured Dehalococcoidaceae bacterium
GGGGGCACCTGATGATTTCCGTAGACCAGGCCTCTTACGCCGGGATGGAAAATAAACTGACTGCTTTCCTCAAGGAGCGGCTGAACGGACTCAGTCTGGAGACGGTATCCATTTTAGAGGACAAGGTAAGTCTTCACTATCACTACCGGCGCCGCGCCGATTTCAACTGGGCTGCCTTCACCGGCGACCTTAACCAGCTGTCGGAGCCGGGTAAGATAGAGTTATTTATCGGCTAGTTTTAAAGAGACTGCCGGTAAAAAGAAATTTTAACACTGCGCGGTGATAACCATCAGGGCGGGGCGTATGAGGGGTGTTTACCCCGAGCCCCTCTTCTCCTTTTTCAACATGTTTTTCCCAC
>CAYYVO010000374.1:0-1562 GCA_964475175.1 uncultured Dehalococcoidaceae bacterium
CCACAATCCGGAAGTAGTCGGGATGATGCGTATACTTCCCAAGGTAAAGATGGAAAACTTTGTCTATTCTCTGGAAGTGAAGCACGATTATCTCAATCAGGTCGAATATGAATCACCTGTCGACCTGCCCGGTCCGGTGCTGAAAAAGCTGGAGTCGGCAAGCCTGGCCGCTTTTAAAACGCTCAGGTGCCGCGATTTCGCCAGGGTTGATTTCCGCATCGGGCGGAACGGTAAACCGTATTTTATAGAAATCAATCCCCTGCCCGGATTGGGGACATACAGCGACCTCGTCATCATGACCGGCAAACTCGGCTGGACACATGAAGGTCTTATCAGCGCCGTGCTGGATGCCGCGTTAGAGAGGTACCCGCGATGCGTCCACGTATAACTATCGTTTTCAACCAGCCGCAGAAATCAAGGTACGATGCCTCACACGAAGAAAAAGCGGTACTCGGTGTACTGGAATCGGTTGCCGCCGTCCGGCAGTCGCTGGAAGAGCTTGACTACGAGGTAACACTCCTGCCACTAGTACCACCGTTAGAATCCGCAAAAGTGAAATTAATGAATCTGGATACGGATCTTGTCTTCAATCTTTTCGAAGGTTTTGCCGGAGACCCGGAATCGGAAGCTTTAGTACCGGAGGTGCTTGCCAAACGCCGGCTCCTATATACCGGCTGCCGGGCGGATATACTCCGGCTAGCTCTAGACAAAGTCAACGTAAAGGTGATGCTGCGCGCCGCCGGCATACCCACACCGGATTTCCAGGTGCTCAATCCGCGGACGCTGGATACATTTCACCTGGATTTTCCCTGTATCGTCAAGCCGCGGCGCGATGATGCCAGCCACGGCATCACGGACAGCAGCGTGGTGTATAATCTTGATTCTCTTATAAAACAGGTAACCGCGTTGAGCCAGATATACTGGAGCGGCGTACTGGTGGAGCGATTTATTACCGGGCGGGAGTTCAATGCCACCGTTCTGGGTAACAGCACTTGTATGGTATTGCCGATTTCGGAAATTGTATACACGCTGGCACCGGGAAAACCGCGGCTGCTTACTTTCGCCTCCAAGTGGGAAGCGGACAGCCCGGAATATGCGGGTACCAACGCCGTGTGCCCGGCGGATGTGACCGCTGAAGAAAACGAGCATATATCCGCTACCGCTTTAGTCGTGTTTCAAAAGCTGGGCTGCCGCGGCTACGCGCGAGTGGACATGCGCATGGATGAACACGGCGAATTAAACGTTATTGAAATAAACCCGAACCCGGATATATCCCCGAATGCCGGTGCCGCCATCCAGGCCGAAGCGGCCGGAATGAACTATACCGATTTTATCGCCACGATAGTGAAACTGGAGTTGGAGAATAAGGTACATGCCCGTTAAAATACGCCCGATGACGGCAGACGACAAGCCACAGGTTACGGATATCCTGCGCCACACTCCTGAATTCAAACGACATGAGGTCGTCATCGCCGAGGAAGTTATCGACAGCTACCTCCGGGACATTAAAAATTCCGGCTATTTCATTTTAATTGCCGAAGGAACCCCCTGGATAGATGGCT
>CAYYVO010000375.1:0-502 GCA_964475175.1 uncultured Dehalococcoidaceae bacterium
CATCTCGTAAAGACCTCCCCACACCCCGCATTCGGTAGCGTCGTGCATAGCGGTGACACCGTTATCCCGTACGCCGACGCTCATCACCGTCAAGGCATCTTCAACAACAGACATTTTATAAAAGATATCCCCGGCTTTTTTACTGAATTCAGTTCCGAACTCTTTTTCGATTATATGCGGGAACATGGTAGATAATATACCCGTCGCCTCTATGGCCGGTCCCTTGGTAATGATAAGCTTATCGCCCGCCCGGCAGAGGCCGGGGGTAACGTATTCGTCCATCTCTCCAATACCAATGATAGTAGCGCCGCCGACCATGGGGTAGTTGCAGTTCTCATACCTGGCCGTATGACCCGTCACTATGGATATACCCATCTTATCGCACTCGCGGTGAATAACGTCCCAGACTATCGTCAGCTGCTCTTTCGTCATCTCCATGGGGAGGTTGAGGTCAATAGAAAGCAGTTTGGGCTTCAGCCCGCTGGTCACGGAGTCGGACGCG
>CAYYVO010000375.1:512-1538 GCA_964475175.1 uncultured Dehalococcoidaceae bacterium
CATCGACCCCGTGCTGCGGTCCCACGAGTATCGTATCGCTCTTAGCGCCCAGGCGTGGAAAAATCAGCTCTTTGAAAATCTCCGGCGATATTTTCCCGATTTCCGGCATCTCGTTGGTCATGTTGCTACCTCCATGTCTATAAAAATAAATTCATCCGGGACAGGACGGTTTTTCGCCACCCTGCCCCGGACTATTTGGTCTCTTAGACTTCTACTATTTCACGTTCTTCCAGGTTCTTGTAAGCAATACCGGAATCCGCTCCCGGAAGATCGGCAACAGGTTCGGTCAGGGTAAAGTCGCCTTTCTGTATCCAGTCCTTCAGTATCCCGGCAATTTCCACAGCCTTGGGGTAGCTGGAAAGCGACGCCGTGGGCACTTGCTTGCCGTTTACCTGGATTTTTCCGGTCCTGAGTTGGGCGTAGCTGACCTCTCCCAGGACGTCCGGCTTTCTCTGCGGGTAGGCTTCCGAATAGTCGACGACAGGCGCCAGGATGTCGGCATCCGTCACCGCCGCATACTGCAGAATTTCTTCGGAAAGTACCGGTATGGGCACACCGATTCCTACGGCCATAGTGCTGCCGTAGCCCTGCATGCTCACACCGCGCAGATATTCCGGCTTCATCTGCTTGAGGTCGCCGATGACGGCCAGAGTCCCGGCCGGCTTCCGCGGTACGCCGTTTTCCGTGCGCGGGACACCCGGATTATGCTGGGTGCCCTGCCAGCTCACGTAGCCAGTGCCTCCGCCGAGGAATATCCTCGTCCCGATGCCGATAGTCTTATAAAGCGGGTCGTTGAGCAACGGGGAAAGCTGTCCGGCGCTGCAGTAGTTGGCATTACCCAGGTCCGATTTCAATACGCCCATATAGGTATAAATCGTCTTATCGGACAGGTTGACCGCGACGTTGTAGTTCTGATAGCCGTTGCGCGGATTGAAAAGCACGGCCTCATTAAGGTCTTTGAGGTTTATCAGCGTTTCGAGTTTCTTTTTAGGATAGCAGTCGGTACCATAGGCCGTGGCCACCAGC
>CAYYVO010000376.1:0-1538 GCA_964475175.1 uncultured Dehalococcoidaceae bacterium
GTATAGAACGATGATATCGGAACGGATTTACGGTCCGGCCAGCCGGGTTTCGGACAGACGGTGACCAGCTTTACTGGATTTTATACCATTACCGGCTGGCCGGACCGTAAATCCGTTCCGATATCATCGTTCTATACCGACCACCTTTCGCCGCTATTCGGCGGTATGGCGCTCATTACGGCTATCGACTACCAGCGGCGTACCGGCAAGGGACAGTGCATCGACCAGTCGCAAATAGAGTCGGGCATAAACTACCTGGCACCGGTCGTTCTGGATTACACGGTAAACAGGCGGGAGCTTGAGCTGACCGGAAACAAGTGTTCCTACGCCGCGCCGCACGGTGCCTACTGCTGCAAGGGTGAAGACCGCTGGGTGGCCATCACCGTGCTAACCGACCAGGAGTGGGAAGGTTTTTGCCGGGTGGTGGGGAATCCGGAATGGACGAATGACGAACGGTTCAGTACGCTGGCGGGCAGGATTAAAAACAGCGATGAGCTGGATAAATATATCAACGAGTGGACGTGCAACTTCAAGCCGGAGCAGGTCATGACAATGATGCAGAGTGAAGGAGTGGCCGCCGGAGTGGTGGTCACTGCCGAAGACTCGGAGAAAGACCCCCAGCTTAAAGTGTACGACTTCTTCCACGAAATTGACCATCCCTATCTTGGTAAGCTCAACTTCTTTCATCCGCCCGGTTTTACGCTTTCCGAAGCTACCGCCGAGGTGCACCGTCCCGTGTTCCTCGGTGAGCATGCCGAGTATATCTGCAAGGAAATTCTCAGCATACCGGACGATGAGTTTATGCAGATGCAGCAGGAAGGGGTCTTTGATTAGAGTATACTATCTTGGAGTATATGATGGAGTATAGTGTAGTTCGTTATAAGAGCCCACTTAGTGAAACAGACCATATTTTTATACCAGAGATTAATTTCCACTGTGATGCTCCTGCTCCATCTGGAAAATATAAAACAGTAGAGTTGCCATGCCCAAATTGTTTAGATATCACCCTGTTTTTCGTAATAGAAACTAAAAAGGGTAATAAGTTGTTTAATTACGGTACAAAATTTCTCTCTATTTTCTGTACGAACTGTAATTATTCTGGTGAATTTAGTTTTGCCGATAAAGATAAGGACCCTTGGAAAAGACTAAGTAAGATAGACTTATATCGTACGAGTTTGGATTTTGCTGAAGGTTTAAATGATTCAGATAGAGACAAAATGATAAGAAACTTGAAAAACAGACATAATATCTAACACAGAAAGATTAGTAATAGATTATCTTATTAATCAAATAAATACGAGATATTAAATTGCGTCAATTTTTCATGATAAGTGTGTCGGAATAGTGACCATCAGAGATAAATATGCCTTTGCAGGCGTGGGGCTGACCAGGCTCGGTAAAATACCCGGAATGACCCCCGATGAACTGGCGGCACAGGCCATCACTTTGGCCCTGGAAGACGCCGGGATGAATAAAGACGAGGTCGACGGCTATATCTACCAGCAGGGAATCGGCGACGGACTCAGTGACACGATGCC
>CAYYVO010000377.1:0-1531 GCA_964475175.1 uncultured Dehalococcoidaceae bacterium
GTCTATACCGGCTCAAGGCTCGTTATTTCACGAGCAGCCGCAGATGCCTGGAAGTTGTATCGTATTTCGACTTTTCCATTCCTGGGAACGATATTCCTGGTGATGTGCCTGGATATTTGGCTTCTGGGATAGAGACTCCGGAGAGGTAATATGGACTTTAATCTGAGCGAGCACGAGACAATGCTGCAAAGCCTGGCCAGGGACTTTGCCGTTAAAGAGGTAGCTCCCCGGGCGGCCGATATCGACCGCACCGCGGAATTTCCCGTCGGGCTGGCAAAGGAAATTGGTAAACGCGGTTTTCAGGGGCTGCCGTTTCCGGCTGAATACGGCGGGAGCGGCGCCGGCTATGTCAGTTTTATTTTAGTTTTAGAGCAGCTCTGCCAGGCCTCGGTAACTGTCGGCGCTATCATGTCGGTCAATACCGTACCCGAGGAGGGCATCTACCGCTTCGGCACGGAGGAGCAGAAAAAGCGCCTCCTGACACCGCTGGCTAAAGGGAAATGGCTCGGCGGCATCGGCTTTACCGAGGCCGAAACCGGCTCCGACCCGCGGATGATAACCACGAAAGCACGCCGCACCGGCGACGGCTTTGTTATCAACGGACAGAAACAGTTCATGGCGGCGGCACCGGCGCTGGATGTCGTTCTGCTCTTTGCCCGCAGCGAAGGCGAAGGACTGAATGCCTTCATCGTGGAATCGAAGTCCAAAGGTTTCGAGGTGCGTGAGGCCTGTGAGACCATGGGACTGAGGGGGCTGGGGACATTTGTTGTTTACCTGGACGATGTATATGTGCCGGAGGAAAACTTAATCGGTAAAGAGGGGCAGGGGTTCGATATCCTGCTGGAGGCGATAAGCATCGAGCGGATGAGCGTGGCCATGCAGGGCGTGGCTGTTGCTCAGGCAGCCCTGGAGCTTTCCATAGACTACTCCAAAGAAAGAAAGGCGATGGGCAGGCCGATTGCCAGGATGCAGGCCATACAGCAGCCCTTGGCGGAGATGGCTTCTAAAATCGAGGCCGCCCGCTGGCTGGTCTACCGCACCGCGTTCCTTCGCGACCGGGGACAGAGTATCCAGTACGAATCGTCAATGGCCAAGTTGTTCGCTTCCCAGATGGCAGTGGATGTCACCCGCATGGCGATGCAGGTGCACGGCGCCTACGGGACGATGAAATCGTTACCGGTGGAAAGGCTCTACCGGGACGCCAAGATGACGGAAATCTACGTGGGTATCTCCGAGGTCCATCGCAGTATTATCGCCAACCGGTTGATACAGTGAATAATAAATTACCCCAGAAGCATTTCCAATTAATAAAGACCTCCAACGGCGCCCGTGCTGGAGAGCTTTATACCTCGCACGGTACGGTAGCCACGCCGGTTTTCATGCCGGTGGGCAGCCAGGCCACCGTCAAGACCCTGAGCCCTGATGATGTTAAAGGCTTAGGGTATGATATGGTACTGGCGAATACCTATCACCTCTACCTGCGGCCGGGTATCGATGTAATAAAGGATTTGGGGGGACTCCACCGTTTTAT
>CAYYVO010000378.1:0-1503 GCA_964475175.1 uncultured Dehalococcoidaceae bacterium
TCCCGCACCACATCCAGACTGCCTTCAGGGTGGGGAATGCTTTCATCGATAAAGGCGCGGACAACAAAGATAAGGGTATCCACTGTACTGAGCTGGTTGAGCAGTTCACCGCCGATTCCTTTATCTTGCGCCAGAGTCTTAACGGAAGCACCGACATCCATATACCGGGCTTCGGCCGGTACCAGTTTCTTGGGATGGAGTAACTCGTCCAGAGTTTTCAGTCGAGGGTCAGGGACCCTGGCGATGCCGATATGCGGGGATAGTCCTTCTGTAGAATGGGTGACCGTATCCGCTTTGCCACCGGTAAGAGCGTTAAAAACGGTGGTCTTACCGCTCTGGGGCAAGCCGATGATGCCGATATTGATGCTCATCAGTACCCTGTCCAGTCGTTTTTGGGTAGAGGAAGTATCAGCGGCCTTTCTTGACGATATCGCGGGATTTTTTCAGGGCCAGGTCTCTTTCATCGATGTTCATTTTATCGTTGGCGGCCAGGTTAAGCAGGACAAGCAGAGCTTCGTGCGAGGCTATTTCACCGAGCTGGTTAATGGCCTGTATCCTCATCTTATTGGAGAGTTGCATGTCTGTGGCGATGTTTGCCAGTTTCTTTAGTTCTTCAGTTACGCCGCCTTCATCAAGGAATTCCGACATAATTGCTCACCTCTTGGTTTCAGCAGTATTACCGACCGCTTATTATAATACTCTCTGTGCGATTATTCATTAACGGCGGTGTTTTGTCAACTATGATAAGGGAGAATTTTTCTAATTTTTCTCTGGCCTATATGCTATAATTACGTGACGAGTATTCCCCAAAGCTATATCAGGAGGCCGGCATTTGCTGCATATATTCTACGGCGAGGATGATTTTTCTATCCGTCAGGCGCTGGACGAGATAAAGAAAAGTATCGGCGACGCTGCGGCCCTGATGACCAATACCACCGTCCTCGACGGGCGGCAGGTAACGCTGGAACAGCTGCGCAGCGCCTGCGAAACGGTGCCCTTTCTGGCGGACAAACGTCTGGTAATCGTCGAAGGCCTGCTGGAGCGTTTCGAATCGAGGGGAAGAAATAGTAAAAAGAAATCGGTGCGCCAGACTGACCAGCCGGAAGAATATAAGGTAATTACCGATGCTATTAGACATCTGCCGGATTTCACGGAACTGGTGCTAATCAGCGGGCGTATCAACGAACGAAATCCGCTATTGAGCGAGCTTAGAGCCACAGCTAAGGTAAGGTCATTCGTTCCCCTGAAAAACGCACAGCTCAACCCGTGGATAGAGCGGCGGGTTAAAGATGCCGGGGGCAGTATATCGCCCTCTGCTATAGTCTTGCTGGCAAGGTTTGTGGGAAATGATTTGTGGATTATGGCCAATGAGGTCGATAAACTGGTATCCTTCACCAGCGGGAGGCCTATTGAGGAATCCGACGTGCGTGCGGTGGTAAGCTACGCCCAGGAAGCCAATGTTTTTTCCATGATTGATGCCATCATGGAGTTCAGGATGAAAAC